>JANNSA010000313.1:0-20051 GCA_031402115.1 Hyphomicrobiaceae bacterium
GTACTTGCTCGCAATGAGCAGGCCGTAGGCAACGAGAGAAGCCAGGCCGATGGCCGTCAGGCGGTTCATGGAAGCTGAGTTTCCGGCAAAAAGGGCCTTCTCGTCAATGGCTTGACGCAAAGGAAGGCGCCGTTTTCGGGCCTGAATGGCCGAAAAAGGGCCCCGGACGGCCCTTTTGCGTCAGTGATGCAGGATTTTCGACAGGAATTGCTGGGCCCGTTCCGAGCGCGGGGAGCCGAAAAACTCGTCCTTGGTGCAGTCCTCGACGATCTGGCCGCGATCCATGAAGATCACCCGGTGGGCGACGGTGCGCGCGAACCCCATCTCGTGGGTGACGACCAGCATGGTCATGCCGTCGCGCGCCAGTTCGACCATCACCTCCAGCACTTCCTTGATCATCTCGGGGTCGAGCGCCGAGGTCGGCTCGTCAAACAGCATGATTTTCGGGTTCATGCACAGCGACCGGGCGATCGCCACGCGCTGCTGCTGACCGCCCGACAATTGCCCCGGATACTTCGCCGCCTGTTCGCTGATCTGCACGCGCTCGAGGAACTGCATGGCGATGGCTTCAGCCTCGCGCTTCGGCAGCTTCTTAACCCAGATCGGCGCCAGCGTCAGGTTCTGCAGCACAGTCAGGTGCGGGAACAGGTTGAAATGCTGGAACACCATGCCGACCTCGCGGCGCACGCGGTCGATGTTCTTGACGTTCTGATCAAGTGTGGTGCCGTCGACGGTGATGCGGCCCTGTTGGTGATCTTCCAGCTTGTTGATGCAGCGGATCAGCGTCGACTTGCCTGAACCCGATGGCCCGCAAATAACAATGCGCTCGCGCCGGCCAACCGTCAGGTCAATGTTCTTCAGCGCATGAAACACGCCGTACCACTTGTTAAGTTGTTCGATCGAAATGATCGGCCCGGCACCGGCTGCTGAAGGGTCAGGACGCGTTGCGGTTTCAAGAGACATGACGGGACCTCAACGGCGTTCGCCCTGGCGGGTGTAAGTTTCCAGGAAGCGGCTGTAGCTGGCGAGCGTGAAACAGATGACGAAATAGATCAGCGCGATGAACAGCAGCGCTTCCACATAGAACGGCCGCCACTGTGGATCGTTGATCGCCTGGCGGGCGGTGCCGAGCAGATCGAACAGGCCGATGATGATGACCAGGCTGGTGTCCTTGAAGCCGGCGATGAACGAGTTGACCATCGGCGGGATGACCGTGCGCAGTGCCTGCGGCAGGATTACCAGCCGCATCGATTGCCAATAGCTGAGCCCCAGGCTATCGGCGGCCTCGCCTTGGCCCTTGGGTAAGGCTTGCAGGCCGCCGCGGATGACCTCGGCGAGATAGGCAGCGCCAAACAGAATGATGCCGACCTGAGCGCGCAGCAGCTTGTTGATGTCGAACCCTTGCGGCAGGAAAAGCGGGATCATGAGGCTGGCCATGAACAGCACGGTGATCAGCGGCACGCCACGCACCAGCTCGATGAAGGCGACGCAGATCGCCCGGATCACCGGCAGGCTGGAGCGGCGGCCGAGCGCTAGCGCCACCGCCAGTGGGAAGCCAAACACCATGCCGTTGATGGTCAGAATCAGTGTCAGCGGCAGGCCGCCCCACTTCTCCGTGTCGACGTAAGGCATGCCGAGCATGCCACCCCACATCAACAGGCTCATCGCCACGACGCCGGCGCCCCAGGCCCAGGCCAGCCACGGCTTCCAGAAGCGCGGGAACATGCTGAGGATCAGCAGGCCAGCCAGCACCAGGATCACCAGCAGCGGCCGCCATTGCTGCTCGTAAGGGTAGAGCCCGAACAGGATCAGCCGGTACTTGTCAGCGACGATGCCCCAGCAGGCGCCAATGCCCTGGAATTCGCGGCACTTGGCCGGATCGGGCGCCCAGACTGCGTTGATGATCGCCCAGTTGACGAAGCGCGGCACGATCGCCCAGAGCAGGGCTAGGCAGCCAATCGTCAACGCCGAATTGAGCCAGCTGGAAAACAGGTTCTCGCGCAACCAGGCCATCGGCCCGACGCGGGCTGACGGCGGCTTGATGCTGGCGGCGATTGGGCCGGTGACGGGCACGTCGGACATGGCCTCAGCGCTCCACCAGCTGGATGCGCCGGTTGTACCAGTTCATGATCAGCGAGGTCGCCAGACTGGTGCTCAGATAGACGATCATGATGATCGAGATCACCTCAATCGCCTGGCCCGTCTGATTCAAGGTTGTATTGCCGATGCTGACGAGATCGGGATAGCCGATCTGTACCGCCAGCGACGAGTTCTTCGTCAGGTTCAGAAACTGATTGGTCAATGGCGGAATGATCACCCGCAGCGCCTGCGGCAGGATCACCATGCGCATGATCACGGTTTCCGAAAGCCCGAGCGAGCGGCCAGCCTCTGTTTGACCGTGCGCTACCGCGAGAATTCCTGAGCGGGTGATCTCGGCGATGTAAGCAGCGGTGTATAGCGTCAGGCCGATCAGCACCGCAAGAAACTCGGCCGACAAGTCCGAGCCGCCCTGGAAGTTGAAGCCCTTGAGTTCGGGCACGCTGAACGCCGTCGGCGCGCCTAACAGCAGCCAGCCCAGCGCCGGCAGACCCAACAGGAGCGCGGCATTGATAGCCAGCAATGGCAGCGGCCGCCCGGTCTCGGCTTGTTGCCGCCGGCTCAAGCGCCCCACCAGCACCATCAGCGCGATGGCAATCGGCACTGCAATAGCCGCTGCGGTCCAGCCAGGGGCACTCACAGGCACGGGAAAGAACAGGCCACGCTGGGACAGGTAAATGCCCTCGACCGGCGACAGCGCCGCGCGCAGCGGCGGCAGCATAAACGTGACGACCGTGTACCAGAGGATCATGTGCAGCAGCACGGGGATGTTGCGCATGAAGCTGACATAGGCGCCGAGCAGCCGCACCAGCAGCCAGTTCTTGCTCAGGCTGAGAATACCAACGGTGACCCCAAGCAACGTCGCCAGCACGATGCCAATGATGGCGACCTTGAGGGTGTTGAAGAAGCCAACCAGCAGCGCCCGGCCAAAGCTCGAGGCCGGCGTGAAGTCGATCATCGATTCGCCAATGGCGAAGCGCGATTCGTTCTCCAGGAAGCCATAGCCCGTGGCGATCTTGCGAGCTTCGATGTTGGTGATGGTGTTCATCACCAGATAGGCAATGCCAGCAGCGATCAGGGTGAAGGTCAGCACCTGATAAAGCGTATCGCGATCGGACCGGTCCGTCAGGAAAAACAGCGCGAGCGCCGCAGCAAGCGCAATCAATGGCATGTAGAAGACGAGAAGCTGCGAGATGCCGAGCGCCGTCGTGGCGCCCAACACCATCCGCGCCACCAGGGCCAAGCCTGCAGCGGCGACGATCAACGGGACAATACGGCTTGACCGGTTCGATGGCGGACGCGCGGCGCCAACGGGCACTTCCTGCATCAGGCGCGACCTCGGAATGTTTGACGCGCCACAGCGCCCGCCTCCCCCCACCGAAAGGGCCGCCCCATTTCCGGAGCGGCCCTTGGTATCACGACATCACTTCATCGGCGGCGCATACATCAGGCCGCCTTTCGACCACAGCGCGTTGATCGAGCGCGTCAGGCCGAGCGGCACGATGTTGCGATCAAAAATCTCGCCATAATTGCCGACGGCTTTGATGGCGCGGATCGCCCATTGTTCGTCGAGACCAAGCGCCTCGCCATTGCCCGACGTCTTGCCTTCGGCATTCAGCGCGCCGAGCAGGGCCTGCACGCTGGGGTCCTTGGACTCCTTCATCATCTGATCGGCGTTGGCGGCGGTGATGCCGGATTCTTCGGCCTGGATCAACGCATAGACCGTGTAGCGGACAATGTCGGTCCACTGCTCGTCACCCTGCCGCACGACAGGGCCAAGCGGCTCCTTGGAAATGATCTCCGGCAGGATCATGTGGTCAGCAGCGCCATTCGGGATGTCGTTGACCAGCTGTGAAGCCAGGCCCGAGGCATCCGTGGTGTAGACGTCGCAACGCCCTGAGATGTAGGCTGCCAACACTTCCTGCTGGTTCTCGATGACGACCGGCTTGAACGTCAGACTGTTGGCGCGGAAGTAATCCGCAAGGTTCTGTTCTGTCGTCGTACCGGTTTGCACGCAGACCGTGGCGCCGTTCAGGTCCTTGGCGCTCTTGATGTTGAGCTTCTTCGGTACCATGAAGCCCTGGCCGTCATAGAACGTCACATTGGTGAAGTTCAGCCCCAGCTTGGTGTCGCGCTGCAGCGTCCAGGTGGTGTTGCGCGACAGCAAATCGACTTCGCCGTTCTGCACAGCCGTGAAGCGCTGCTGCGCCGACAGCGGCACATATTTGACCTTGGCGGCGTCGCCGAGCACGGCAGCGGCCACTGCCTTGCAGACGTCGACATCGAGACCGACCCAGACGCCCTTCGAATCGGCGATCGAGAACCCGCCCAAGGCGGTGTTGACGCCGCACTTCACTTCGCCAGCGGCCTTCACGGCTTCCAGTATCGTCGCCGCCATCGCCGTCGACGCCAACCCAACCAATGCAGCTGCCGCAAAAGCGGCAGTCCTCATAACTCGGAACTTCATTCAATCCTCCCAAAACCGGCCGCAGCGGTCACGTCATACGCTCTCCGGTATGCGAAAGCAGTACGGCTGCCATGTGGCATCGTCAAGGATGCCCTGGCGGCGCCAGCAATTCTCAATTTAGGGTGCGCTGTCCAAATCGTAGGGGCGAGGCTGGTCGCGCCCGTCGCGCCACACGCACACGCAGCGCCCGTTGCACTGCGGGTGCGACAAGTTTCGCCCCTACGATTTGGGCATTCTGAGCCACATTGAGAACTGCTGTGGCAGCGCCTGCCGGAAGTCCGCCAGGGTAGAGCAAAACTTGACCGTGCTCAGTACTTGCCGTCAGAGCGCGATCTCGCCAAGATCGCTGCGGGCAAGCCGGGGGAGCGGAACCATGCGCAAACGAATGCGGCAAACTTTGATGTCGCGCCGGCAGGTGCTGAACGCAACCGCAGGCTTGGCTGCGTCGGCTGTCGTTCCTGGCGCCATCACGGTTGCAACCGCCGCCACCCAGCGCACCGTGTTGAACGACGCCAGCGGCCTCAGCGCCACGCCCGTAGCGCGGCACTGGGTGGTGGGCGGAGCCGAACAGAAGGCCTTCATCGAAGCGCTCAGGGCCGAATTGAAAGACGCGGCGGCTACCAACCGGCCCGTGGCCTTGAGCGCGGCGCGGCACTCCATGGGCGGCCAGAGCCTGCCGCTGAACGGCACCGCCATCACGCTCGACGGGGCCGCAATCGAACCCGATACCACCGCCAAGGTCTATCGCGTAGCAGCTGGCACCCGCTGGCGCCAGGTGATCGCCGCGCTCGATCCGATCGGCTTCAGCCCAGCCGTCATGCAATCCAACAACGATTTCGGTATCGCCAGCACGTTCAGCGTCAACGCGCATGGCTGGCCGGTGCCATACGGGCCGTTCGGGGCAACCGTCAGAAGCATCGAAATGATGCTGGCCGACGGCACCATCGTGACCGCGTCGCGCTCCGAAAACGCCGAACTGTTTGGCCTTGCCATGGGCGGCTACGGGCTGATCGGCGCGATCCTGTCGCTCGATGTCGAGATGGTCGAGAACATCGCGCTTAAGCCAAGCTTCGCGGCGATGCCGAGTTCCGAATTTGCCGCCCGCTTCATCGCCGCCGCCAATGATGGCCGGACGAACATGGCTTATGGCCGGCTCAATGTCGCCAACAAGTCGTTCCTAAAGGACGCGCTGCTGATCACGTACGCGGCCGCGCCCAGCGACGGCCAGCCATTGCCCGGCGCTGGCGACGGCAGCTATGCCACATCGGTGTCACGCGATATCTACCGCGCGCAAGTTGGTTCGGAATTCGCCAAGCGCGCGCGCTGGCTGGCCGAGACCAGGCTCGGCCCGAAGCTGGCAGCCAAGCCCGTCACGCGCAATGCGCTGATCAACGAGCCCGTCGCCAATCTGGCAGGCGATGATCCTGGCTATACGGACATCCTGCACGAATACTTCATCCCGGCCGAGCGCTACGGCGGCTTCATCGCGTTGTGCCAGCAGCTGATCCCGCCGTCAGGCCAGGAACTGCTCAACATCACACTGCGCTATGTCGCGGCCGATTCAACCAGTGTGCTCGCCTACGCGCCAAGCTCCCGCATCGCCAACGTCATGAGCTTTGCGCAGAAATTGGCGCCCGGCGAAGAGGCCAGCATGCTGCGCCTGACCGAGGCGCTGATTGATGGCGTGGCGGCGCTCGGCGGCAGCTTCTACTTGCCCTACCGCCTGCACGCCCGCCCCGACCAGGTCCGCGCCATCTATGCCGGCACGGAAGCCTTCGTTGCCGCCAAGCGCCGCCTCGACCCAAAACTGGTGTTCCGGAATGCACTGTGGCCGGCCTATTTCACCGTGTAGGGTGCGAAAGGCCCCTGGCCGTATCGCACCAGCGACGCGGGCGGTGTTTGAGTCTGAGCGATCCTGGTTCTGCTGCCGGCGCGCGTGGCGGCCGGTGCTGGTGCGATACGGCCAAAGGGGGCCCTTCGCAGCCTACGGCGTAGCGGTGCGGTGACGAACCAGATGGTGTGTGCGAGATTGTATCGATTGGCAGTGTTGGGCATGGGGGGGCGTTAAATGCGGATCATCGCGGCGGGGTTCGCGCTGGCGCTCGGGCTGGCGGCGGCACTGAACTACATTCCGGGGCTAACGGATGCCGAGGGCCGCACCTTCGGCATCTTCGCGCTGGATATCTATGATGACCTGCTGCATGCCGGCTCGGCGGTGTGGGCGGCAGTGGCCGCCATGCTGTCACGCAGCGCCTCGCGGTGGTTCCTGCGCCTGTTCGGTGTGCTCTATGGTCTGGATGGGCTGATGGGCTTGACCCTCGGGTCCGGCTATCTCGATCTCGGCATTCTCTACCAGGGTATCCAGTCGTTGCCGCTCGACTTCCGCATCTTTGCCAACCTGCCACATATCGTACTGGGTGGCGCCGCCGCCCTCAGCGGTTTCGTGCTGGGCCGTGAACGCGGGGGAGTATCGTGATGCGGTTTGTCTGGAAACTCATGCGCCGGCTCGGATTGGCCTTGATCGGGCTGGCCGTGCTCGCGGCCCTGCCCGTGCTGTGGATCGAATCCAGCTGCGTCGTTGCGGCGCCGACCGCGCCGATCACGTTTGTCTCACAGCTCGATCCGGCCGACCGCCGCTCCAGTCTTGGCACCTACTACACCTATCCGGAATGGGCGATTGTCTATGCCTACCAAGACCTTGCAGCGGTCGCGCGCGCCGGCAGCGAGAGCGATTATGACTATGTCGACTCAGTGACAACGTTCTGGTCGGGCTTATGCCGGGTTGCTGGGGCTGGATCGCGCCGAGCGCCCGCCGATTTCGCCTCGCGCTCCGTGTTGTATGTGATTGGCCTCAGCTTTACTGGCGAAATGCTGATCAAGGGCGCTTACGAGAAGTCGCTCGGCTGGGTGACGGCGTGGCTGCGTGGCAAAGAGCGCACCACCGAAGATGCTTTTGCGCAGCAAGTCGCCGGCGACTACGCGGCCTTCCTGGAAACCAAGCCCTGGTACGAGTTCCCGTTCGGCGCGCGGCTGAGTGAATTCTGGACCACGGCGTTTTCAGGCACGCTGCGCGGCGCTGAGCGTCGGCTTGGCCTCAGCCTGGAATGGGGCGGCAAGGCGTTGTACGCGGCAGCCATGCGCTCGGCCGCTGGTGCAGCCATGCCATTCTCGCTGCGCATCCGCAGCGTCGTATCCGGGCTTGACGACGATGACGCGAAAGCAGTGCCCGGCATCTCCCGTGTCGCCACACTGGCTGATGCGGCCACCATCATCGAAACCGGCCGCTACCGCACCTTGACCGATGTTGCGCGCGGGCTGGCCTCGCGCGGCCGCAACCTGCGCGAGATCGCCGGCAACGACGTCGTGCTGGTCAGCGTCCTGGCCAAGGGCACGCTGGCGCTGCCGCCCGGTGCTGCAAACGTACTGTTCCAGGCGCCCGTGCAAGGCCGCGCCGGCGTCATCCGCGTCGGCCTGGAAATCCCCGTGACGCAGATTAGCCTCTTGATCCTCAGTCTTGCCGGCTCGACCACTGAGTTCGAAATGATCTACGATTTTTACTGAGAGCTTGGCCGTGTCTTCCAAGCGGCCGCGGATGGCGAACGTAGCACTCGACGCGTTGTCGCGGCTGGGCCGCAGCGCGCTTGGTGGGTTGGCACGCGCGGCAGCCGTGCTGTTGATCTGGTTTGCGGTGCTGGCAGCGGCTACGGCCGTTGTCGCGCCCAGCTCGGTGATGGTGATCGGCCCGCGCGACGCCCTGCTGCGCGCCTTAGCCACCAGTGACGCGCGACTGCGTGATACGGGTCCGCTTGCGCAAGTCGGGCTCTGGAGCCGGGCCGAATGGGGCGCAAACTCGGGTCAGGACTGGGGTTTCATCACGCTGGAGGCGAGCCACCGCGAGACCGTGCTGGCGCTCTACGCCGCTGGCGCGCTGATTGTGTTGCCGGCCCGGCGCAGTGGCTGCGGGACCAGGCAATTGTCAGGATCGAGGCAATCACAACAGCGATGAGAATGGTCGAGCTTGCCGCCCTTAGTACGTATGCGTATGCTGCGGGGGCGCACCGGCAATTGCCAGCGCGCCTTCCCGGCCTTCGCGGAGGATCGCATGACTGTCACACAAGCGCCTGGCCGGCACCTGGGCCAGGGCCTCAGCCTCCTCGCGGCTTTCGCTATGGTGTTGGCGGGCATCGCAATGACCTGTCCAGCGTCAGCCGCCAGCGCACCGTCGTTCGTCAAGAAGGGCGCCAGATACCAGTCGATCCGAACCAATCTAAAGGCCAAGCAGTGGACGCCGGCGGGCGAGGCGCTGCGCGAGGATGGCGGCTGCCCTGGCGATGATGATCGCTGCAGCTACTCGGAAGCGCGCGAATGCTCAGGCACCGGGCTCGGTTTCTGTAACATGGTCTGGCGGCACAAGGACGGCACGCTGCTGGTCATTACCGCCGTCGGCGAGACCGACCTCAAGGTGCACGGCAAGCACATCAAGTAGCGGGTTCCAAGCAGCGCAGAAGTTCTGCTCCCGAAATAATCAGTGTACGGCATGTACCGGTCTTGTTCTTTGTAATACCGATCTGCGAAAACCCTGACTCGTCATCCTCGACCCGTGTGCGCCTCTCGCGCATCGCGGCGCCGGGGATCCAGCGCAAGACTTCGCCGAAGGCGTGCATGGGCCTTTGGTTCGCAACACGCTGAAAGTTAGAATTATTCTGACGCCTTCGGCGGCTTTTTGCGCTGGATCCCCGAGTCGGCTATTGGCCCAGTGGGCCTTCGCCGCTCTAGGACGACGAAGGTCGGGTGCCGGTCATTGTCATTGTGGTTTGGTTTAAGACCAGAGTTTTCAGCCCTTCACGTAAGCCGTGACTTCATCCTTGATGGCCTTCTTCTGGTCTTCGCTGCAGTCGGGCAGGGCGGCTGCGGCCTTGACAGCAGCGTCGGCCTGCGCTGCCGGATCAGCGGATTCCGCCGTGGCTGCGGCAGGTTGCGCGGCCGCATCACCGTCCGAGGTCTTGACCTCGTTCTCGCCTTCCTTCTCCGTGATCGTCACATTGCCAGTCTGCAGCATGACAACGAACAGGTGCAGCTGATTGATGTAGAGCAATTGCTGCTCGGACCACTGCTTCTTGTCCGTTTCGCGCTTCATCATGACGCGATGGTTGATGACCATCTGCTCATTCATTCTGCAGCGCTGCGCCTTGGCCGAACGCGCCGCCACCTTGATGACATCGCGCGCAACTGCCACCGGCACGATGATTTCGTCACGCTTGGCCTTATCGACTTCGATTACCGTTTTATCGGGCTTGGTGAACTTCTCAGGCATCATGCCCCAAGCAAAGTTCATCAGCGTCGCAACTGACTTATCGGTCAACTCGGCCGCCACGGCGCCTTGGGCCATGCCAGCTGTGCCCATCACGACAGCGAAGGCTGCGGCGCTGCACCAGTTCCCGATTGTCCGTCTGTCCAAAACCACCATCACCCCGCCCCCGTTTATATCTTCGTTAACATTCGCGCCCGATCGTCTTGCAAACGCCTAAACGGGGCAGAACTAAGGCTTGTCCCCAGGCCCTCCGGCCGCTTCCGGTGCGCCCGTGTCGTTCTTGCCGTGCTTGCGGCGTAAGTGCTTGTAAGTCAACGCTGCGACGATCCCGCGCAGGGTCCGCACCTCTTGCTCGGTCGCTGCCATCCGCGCCAACATCGTGCGAATATTGCGCACCATAGCGGGGCGCTTGTCCAGCGGCTTCAGGAAACCTGACGCATCAAGCTCGGCCTCAAGGTGCTCAAACAAACCGATCAACTCAGCCTTACTGGCTGGCGGGCTGCCGCGCGTCACCAGACCAGGCTCGGCCGGTGTCTCATAAGTGGTAACCCGGCCCAGCGTACCAAGACCCGAGGCGCGCATCCACTCATAGCCGATCAGCAGCACCGCTTGCGCCAGGTTAAGCGAGGCGAAGCGTGGATCGACCGGCGCCATGACAACGGCGTCTGCCAGCGCGATGTCGTCGTTTTCCATGCCTTGACGCTCGGGGCCAAACAGGATGCCGACGCGTTCGCCTGCCTGGATCCGCCGCAGCATTTCGGCGGCGGCCTGTTCGGGCGTCAGCACTCGCTTGTTCATGCCGCGCTGGCGCGCCGTCGTCGCCGCCACCCAGTTCAGATCGGCGATCGCTGCCTTGGTATTCGGATAAGCGTTGGCCTGGTCGATGACGCCGTTGGCGCCAGATGCCGCATGCCGCGCCCGCTCATTCGGCCAGCCATCGCGCGGATTGACCAGGCGCATCTCGTCGAGGCCAAAATTGGCCATGGCGCGCGCTGCCATACCGATATTGTCAGCCATCTGCGGTGTTACGAGGATGATAACCGGCACCGCGTCGGCGACACCGTCGGAGCCAGGACCGCCGCTCATGCGCTTGGGCCGCGGCTCGCGCTCCTTGTGCAATCGCCGGTGCACCCGCCGCGCATGGAAGAACACCTGTTCGCCTGACCACGAGCGCGACAGCATCTCCAGCGACGGCGCCTTCAGCACGCCGGCGCCCGGCCCTGTCAGCCGCTGACCATCGTCAAATTCAATTGCCGCATACTGCCGGCAGAAGTCGTCAAAGGTTTCCAGATTGCGCGCTTTCACCGCCAGCCGGCAGCCCTGGCAATAGGTTGGGCCGGCATCACACTGCCGGTCGGCGCAATAGCTGACGGCAGCGACAACGCCCGCCCGGCCAATCGGCACGCCATCGGCAGCAAGCAACGCCTCGGCAGGCGGGAAGCCATCGAGATAAGCGCGCGTGACGACGTCGATGACACGGTGTCCCGAACCAACCAGACGTGGCTCGCCGGTGCTGGTCGTTTCCACGCTGGCGGCTGCTGCGGTTACCGCTGTGTCAGGTTGCGTCATGCAGTTCGTATAGTCGGCGAAGCTGGGGACACAAAACTTAATTCGGCTCGACCTCTGGTGGCTTCCAGAGTCGTACAAGAACAGCCGAATTAAGTCGTGTGTCCTGGGCCTTGTGTCCTGGGCCTTGTGTCTGGCCGCCGTTGCTTTGATAGCCATTGTCGATCGGCCGATGCGATCAAGCGATTGGTGCGGCTGGCAGCGCTCGACTAGCGTGCAGACTGGCAATTGAGCGCTTTGAGGCGGAACACAGCATGCTGGATCGAGTCGGGTTCGATCGCGGGCCGGAGGAACCGGCAGGCCGTGGCGATGCCGCCATCACGCGGCTGATCTGTGAACGGCATGGCAACGCTCCCGACGCCTTGATCGAGATTCTGCACGACGTGCAGCATGAACTCGGGCTGGTGCCGAAAGACGTGCTGCCGGTGATTGGCGAGGCGCTCAACCTGTCGCGTGCCGAAGTGCACGGTGTCGTCACCTTCTATCATGACTTCCGGCGCGAGCCAGCAGGCCGGCACGTGCTGAAGGTCTGCCGCGCTGAGGCCTGCCAGTCGATGGGGGCTATGGCGCTGATCACCAGCCTGGAGAACGCGCTTGGAGTTTTGCTCGGCGGCACCAGCGCTGACGGCAGCGTCACCGTGGAAGCAACCTACTGCCTTGGCAATTGTGCGCTTGCCCCGGCCGTCATGATCGATGGCAAGTTGCTGGGCCGCGCCAGCCTGGCCCGCATCGAACAGGCGCTGTCGCCAGCCGCCAATGGGAGCGCGCCATGAGCGTCACGCTGTATGTGCCCAACGATTCGGCCGCAATCTCGGTCGGCGCCAGTGACGTGGCGGCGGCACTGACGCGCGAAGCCACCAAGCGCGGCACAGACATCCGCATCGTCCGCAACGGCAGCCGCGGCTTGTTCTGGCTGGAGCCCTTGGTGGAAGTCGCCACCGCCAACGGCCGCGTCGCCTATGGCCCGGTGACCGTCAGCGACGTGCCGAGCCTGTTCGAGGCTTGGCTGGCCGGCGCCGAGCATCCGCTGCTGCAAGGGCCAACCGACGAAATCCCGTATTTGAAGAACCAGGAACGGCTGACCTTCGCCCGCGTCGGCATCATTGATCCTCTCGATCTGGCCGATTATGAAGTTCATGGCGGCCTTGCTGGCCTGCGGCGCGCCGTCGCAATGGCACCCGCCGCAATAGTCGCTGAAGTGCTGGAGGCGGGCTTGCGCGGCCGTGGTGGCGCTGGATTTCCAAGCGCCATCAAGTGGAAGACGGTCGCCGAAACGCCGGCAGACCAGAAGTACATTGCCTGCAACGCCGACGAGGGCGACAGCGGCACCTTTGCCGACCGCATGCTGATGGAGGGCGATCCGTTCACGTTGCTCGAAGGCATGGCGATCGCCGCCTTGGCGACCGGCGCCACCAGTGGCTACGTATACATCCGCTCGGAATATCCTGACGCCGTCACGCGCGTCGGTGAGGCCATCGCGATCTGGGAGCGGGCCGGCCTGCTTGGCGACAACCTGGCTGGCTCTGGCAAGGCCTTCCGGCTGCACGTGCGGCGCGGTGCCGGCGCCTACATCTGCGGCGAGGAAAGCGCGATGCTGGAGAGCCTTGAGGGCAAGCGCGGCATCGTCAAGGTCAAGCCACCGATTCCCGCCATCTCCGGCTTGTTCGGCAAGCCGACCGTGGTCAACAACGTGCTGTCGCTGGGCACCGTACCGGTGATCCTGGCCAAGGGCGCGGCACACTATAAGAGCCTGGGCATGGGCCGCTCGCGTGGCACGCAACCGTTCCAACTGGCCGGCAATCTCAAGCACGGTGGCCTGGTCGAGAAGGCGTTCGGCGTCACCTTGCGCGAATTGGTGGAAGACTTCGGCGGCGGCACCATCTCCGGCCGCCCGATCCGCGCCATCCAGGTTGGCGGACCCTTGGGCGCCTACGTACACCCACGCGACATGGCCGTCGCCATGGACTACGAGGCATTGGCTGCGGCCGGCGCCATGCTCGGCCATGGTGGCATCGTGGTGTTCGATGACAGCGTCGACATGGCTGCCCAAGCCCGCTTCGCCTTCGAGTTCTGCGCCATTGAAAGTTGCGGCAAGTGCACTCCCTGCCGCATCGGCGCCGTGCGCGGGCGTGAAACCATCGACAAGATCATCGCTGGCGTCGACGTGGCGGCCAATCTGACCCTGATCGACGATTTGTGTGCGACCATGACCGACGGCTCCTTGTGCGCAATGGGCGGCCTGACGCCCATGCCAGTGCAAAGCGCAATCAAGGGCTGGCGCGAAGATTTTGAGCGCAACGCGCTGCTGGCGGCGGAGTAGCGGGCGGACGCGATGGCGGGGCAACGGCCCGAAGGCCTGGACCATCACGCTCGGGTCCCGCCACGGCCGTAGCGGCACACCGCATCGAAGCCGCCGGTGAACCCGCCGAGGTGCAGCTACGGCTGAGCTTTGCGACCCGGCTTAAGTCGAAATTTCTTCGTGGCTGATGACCCGATCAAAGGTCATCGAACGCCGCTCGGACAGACCGCGTGCGATGCGCGTAAGTGTGGCTGCTCAAGATGTGCTCATAACAGTCATCGACGATCTTCTGGCGCAGACCAGCATCCTTGAACTTTTGCACCGCTTCGTCGAGGTTGCCGAAACCCGGATCGATGGCGATGTAGTGCCGGTCAGCTTCGAAGATATCGCCATAGCGCCCGCGCTGCATCAGTTGGCAGGTCTTGGTGCCGGCGGCGTCGAAATGCCGGGATGAAACCGTCTTGCCGTAGACGGGCGCGCGCGGTGTCTGTTTGAAGAACAATTCATCCAGTTCGTTGAACGGCGCGTTGAAGTCATCCAGGATCTCGAACTTGACGATCCCGAGCTTGAGCAGTTTCCACAGGCTCGCCTTCAGCGACATCGGCAACCGGCGAGCGGCGCGGCGCAGGATGCTGTCACTGGTGATAACGATACCCGTGCGCTTCGCCTTGATGTGCTCGTGAATGCGGCTGATCAGCGTATCGTCCGGCTCAATGAACCAGCTACCCACCTCCGTCGAGATCGTGCCGCGGCAATCGCCCAGAAATCGCGCCCAACCTTCCCGGTCGAGCCTTTGATCCTCGCTGATGCTGACCTTGAGCCCAAACCGGGCGGCATCACGTTGGAACCGCTCGATCATCTGGTTGCGGTCATCATCGCCAAGGAATGCCGGATATTTGTAGCCCTTGACGCCAATATCGAGGGCCCGGTTGCGGTGGTCAGGGCCTGGCCGAAACGCCACTGGATTGAGGGCGTGCGGCACGGCGATGACCCGGGCGCCGGTGGCACCGTAGAGATACTCGCCCGCCTCCCACAAAAGTTGCGTGGCGATCAGATCGACGCGCGCCTCGCACAGCAATGCGTTGCGGGTGGCGGTCGACACGTAAGGAGAATTGTATTCATTGCCGACAAAACTCAACAGTTTTGCGTGTTTTCGCTGCGCCAGAACCGGCGCAAGCGCGGCAAAGTATCCGAGCGTGTCGCTGTTGCAGCTGTGGAGCATGACTAGCACATCATGCTGATCAACCTGACGCGCCAAATCTGCTGTCTTCAGATTGAGTATGTTATTGAAGTGACAATCGAATTGAGGGCTGGCGCGAAATGCGTCGCTCCAATCGTCATAGAAGGATACCCGGTGCGCGTAATCCAAAGTCAGGACCAGCGCCTTGAGCCTGCCAACACCAACTGGCACCAATTGTCCCCCTGAGATTGCTGAAAACAGCCGGCCTGCGGCACCGACAAGCCGCTGCGCTTCGAGCTGCACGTTGTAAACTAGTTGGCCAACCTCAGATAGTGGCGCGGCTCGTCCCTTCAGTCCGGCTCGCTATCCCTAAACCGCCATGGAACGCGTTCGCTTCCATCGGTTGCCGGCAGGTTCAGCGCCGCCGGGGATGGCTGGGGTGACAAGTCATCGCCCGGCTGCTACCGAGCAAAACTAGTGGCGGGTCCGTGCATGTTTGGCACGGCGGGTGAGCTGAGGCGGAACTGATGTGTGGAATTGCGGGAATGGTATCGCTCGGGAAGCATGGCGTCCCTAACCTCAGTAGCCGGCTCGGTGCGATGGGCCGCCTCCTTGCCCATCGCGGGCCGGATGGCCATGGTTTCTGGAACGACCCGAAGGAGCGCTGCGGACTGGCGCACCGTCGCCTTGCGATTATCGATCTGAGCGCCACCGGACATCAGCCGATGACCGCGCCCGATGACACCGTGATCACGTACAACGGTGAAATCTACAATTACCGAGAACTGACCGAGGAACTGAAGGACGGTTGGCAGTTTCGCTCGACTTCCGACACCGAAACGATCCTCGCCGCTTACGCCAAATGGGGTACCGATTGCCTGACGCATTTGCGCGGCATGTTCGCCTTCGCACTGTGGGATGGTGACCGGCTGTTCGCGGCGCGCGACCGCTTTGGGATCAAGCCGTTCTATTACACGACAGTCAACGGCGTGTTCTACTTCGCGTCTGAGATCAAGGCCTTACTGCCAATGCTGCCGGAGATCGCCACTGATCCGGAGGCCCTCGCCGAGTATATGACGTTTCAGTACACGATCGGCGAGCGGACGCTCTTCAAGAATGTGCACGTGCTGCTGCCCGGCCACGCGCTGACCGTCGCCAATGGCGAAGTCAAGGTGTTCCGCTACTGGGACGTGCACTTCGAGATCGACTTCGAGCATACGCCGCGCTGGTTCGCTGATCAGATGCGCGAGCGGCTGGCCGACTCGGTCAAGATGCACCTGCGCTCCGATGTGCCGGTCGGCGCGTACATTTCCGGCGGTATCGATTCGAGCCTGATCGGCATCATGGCAGCCCGTGAGGAATCCTCCGCCAGGATCGGTTTTCACGGCAAGTTCACGCAATTCCCGGGTTATGACGAGAGCAGCTACGCCCGGACCGCCTGCGCCAGCGGCGGCATCGATCTGCGCGAGATCGAGATGACGGCCGGCGACTTCCGCGACAACATCGCCAAAGTGATCTATCACCTCGACCACCCCGTCGCGGGCCCTGGCTCGTTCCCGCAATACATGGTTTCGAAGCTGGCAGCTGAACATGTCAAGGTCGTGCTCGGGGGTCAGGGTGGTGACGAGATCTTTGGCGGTTACGCGCGTTACTTGATCGCCTATCTCGAACAATCCATCGCGGCGGCGATCGACGGTTCTCATCGCAACGGCAACTTTGTCGTCACACCGGAATCAATCATTCCGCACCTGACCGTGCTGCAGGAGTATAAGCCGCTGATCCGTCAGCAGTTCGCCAAGGGCCTATTCGGGCCGATCGACGAGCGCTACTTCCGGCTGATTGACCGCTCGGCGGACATGGCCGAAGAGGTCAACTGGCATGACCTGGACCGGACGGGCGTCTTTGAACGCTTCGGCGCGATCTTCAATTCCGAGCGCAATGTCCGCAAGGAAGCCTATTTCGACTCGATGACCCATTTTGACTTCAAGTGCCTGCTGCCGGCGCTGTTGCAGGTGGAAGACCGGATGTCGATGGCGCACGGGCTTGAGAGTCGGGTGCCGCTGCTTGACCACTCCGTCGTCGAATTTGCGGCGACGATTCCCGCTGACATCAAATTTAAGGGTGGGCGGATGAAGCACTTCTTGAAGTCCACTTTCGCCGCCGACCTGCCAGCCGCGTTGACGGAGCGTCGCGACAAGATGGGCTTCCCCGTGCCTCTGAAAGAGTGGTTTTCGGGCGAACTCAAAGACATGGTCGGCGACATTTTCGCGACGCAGCGCAGCCGTCGCCGTGAATTCTTCAACTCCGACGCGATCCTGGCGAACTTTGACAAGGCCGAGCGCTTCTCGCGTAAGGGCTGGGGTCTGCTAAGCCTGGAGCTTTGGCATCAGCAGTTCCACGATCGCGCGGCAGACTATCGCCGCATGCTTGATGACGAAGTGCCGGCGCGGACGGCAGCACAGTAACTCAACTTCCATCAAGGAATGCCGGCATGAAAGTCTTCATCACGGGCGGCAATGGCCAAGTCGGCTCAACCGTCGCGGGCATATTGCTGGCGCGTGGTAACACGGTCATGTCGATCGACAATTTCGCCACCGGCCGGCGTGACAATCTGCTGGCACAGGACCGGCTGACCCAGGTCGAAGGCTCAATTGTCGATGGTGCGCTGGTTGACCAGCTGATCGGCGAATTCAAGCCTGACGTGGTGGTGCATACGGCGGCATCCTACAAGGACCCGGACGACTGGGGCAGCGACGCGCTTGTCAACGCGGGCGGAACGGCCAACGTCGCCAAGGCCGCCAAGACGCACAAAGTCGGCCGGCTGGTCTATTTCCAGACAGCGCTGTGCTACGGGACCAAGCCGCTACAGCAACCGATCCGCCTCGATCACCCGATCGATCCTGTGAATTCAAGCTACGCAATCTCCAAGACGGCGGGCGAGCATTACGTGCAGTTTTCAGGCGTTGACTGGGTGACGTTCCGCCTTGCCAATGTGATTGGCGAGCGCAACGTCTCGGGTCCCTTGCCGATTTTCTATGGCCGGTTGGCCAAGGGCCA
Organism: Hyphomicrobiaceae bacterium; assembly: GCA_031402115.1. Taxonomy (GTDB): domain Bacteria; phylum Pseudomonadota; class Alphaproteobacteria; order Rhizobiales; family Hyphomicrobiaceae; genus JANNSA01. Next base: position 17,978 of record JANNSA010000313.1, read on the forward strand.
AAAGTGTTTCGTAACGCCGGCGCGTCGCGACTTCTGCTACGCGGGCGATCTGGCCAAGGTCGTGGTGCAGGCAGCCGACGGACGTGGCAAGGGCACCTATCACTTCTCGTCGGGCAAGGACGTGGCCATCCGCGAACTCTACGATGCCGTGGTCAAGGCGATGAAACTCAATGACTATCCGGAGCCTGAAATGAAACCACTGGGGCCCGACGACGCCGCGTCCATCCTGCTTGATCCATCGCGCACCTTCGAGGATTTCAAGGACGTCACCTTCACACCGCTCGATGACATCGCGCGCATGTCGGTCGAGCGTTGGGCAACCGAGGGTGTGGTCGGCGGCTATACGCACTTGAAAGAAGCGCGCGCCGATGTGCGAACCTGATGACCGGGAAGACCATGCGTATCCTGATCACCGGTGGCGCTGGCTGCCTCGGCTCCAACCTGAGCGAACGCTATCTGGCGGCCGGCCATGACGTCTGCATCGTCGACAATTTCGCTACAGGGCATCGTGGTTCGCTGCCGGACGCGCATGTCGGGATGCGGCTGGTCGAAGGCTCGGTTACCGACCGGCCACTGATCGACAAGCTGTTCGCTGAGTTCAAGCCAACGCACGTCATCCATTCGGCGGCGGCCTACAAGAACCCGGACGATTGGATCGAAGATGCCCGCACCAATTTGGAAGGCACGATCCATGTCGTGCAGGCGGCCAAGGCGGCTGGTGTTCAGCGGTTTGTCAACTTCCACACGGCGCTTGGCTATGGACGCCCCGAGCGGCTACCGATCCCGGCCGATGCGCCAGCACGACCATTCACCAGTTACGGCATCTCCAAGCAGGCAGGCGAGCAGTACCTCGCGATGTCCGGCCTGCCTTTCGTGTCGCTCAGGCTTGCCAACGTCACGGGACCTCGGCTGGCGATTGGTCCGATCCCAACCTTTTACACGCGCTTAAAGGCTGGCAAGGCCTGCTTCTGCTCCAAGACGGTGCGCGATTTCATTGATATGGAGGATTTCGTCTCGATCACCGACTTGGTGCTGAAGGATGGCGCGCCGACCGGCCTTTACAATGTCTCCACGGGCACGGGGCATAGCATCAAGGAAATCTTCGACATCGTCGTCGAGCATCTCGGCGTCACGCTCAAGGAACCAGTACCGGAGGTTGAGCCCGGCGCCGACGACGTGGCAGCAGTGGTGCTCGATCCGGCGCAGACGATCGCGGCGTTTGGCTGGCGGCCGGTCCATTCATTCGAGCAAACCATCCGGCGGATGCTGACGTGGTACGACAGGCATGGCGTCACGGCGATCTACAGTCACCTCGCGGCACCAAAGTGATGAGCGACGTGACGGCCCCAACCAATGAAGACGTCAGGCGCTTCTGGGATGCCAACCCAGTCGCGGCTGAAGCCATAACCGCAGAGCTTGGTAACAGCGAATTTTTCAAACGTTTCGACAAACTGCGCGAGTCAGAAGACTGCGAACCTTACGATTATTCGAACCGCATTCACGGCTACGGACCCACTCGCGCCAAGCGCGTGCTCGATGTCGGCTGCGGCAATGGTTATGTGCTGTCGCGATATGCGCGCCACGGTGCATTGGTGCATGGTGTCGACATTACCGCCAAGGCAGTTGCGCTTAGTCGCAAGCGGTTCGAGTTAGACGGTCAGGACGCTGACTTCCAACAGATCGATGGGGTCCGGCTTCCCGATCGCGACAATCACTTCGATAGTGTTTGCTCCATGGGCGTTCTGCATCATATCGCGGACCCATCACCAACCGTTGCCGAATTACGCCGAGTGCTGAAGCGCGGTGGCGAATTTATCATGATGTTGTATTACCGCTGGAGTTACAAAGACGTCGTTCTGTTTCGATTGAAGCGGCTCTTTGACGCTCGCTACAGGGGTAAATCGCAGCAGCAGGCCCGCAATATGAATGACGGCCGGGAATGCCCGCTGGCCATGGTCTATTCCAAACAAGAGGCTGCGGCGTTGCTGAGCGACTTTGAGCAGCCCGAGTTCAGGCTTAATCAACTGGCCTGGCGACAGCTTCTGCTGGCGCTGGCGCTGGCGCTGGTTAGCGC
>JANNSA010000314.1:0-1762 GCA_031402115.1 Hyphomicrobiaceae bacterium
GGAAATGACTCGGATTTTGGCTGACGCCGAAACAACCCGCTGCACACGTCAGAGCAGGCGCCAGCAGCAGTAGGCTCAGGAAACCCGTGTTTGACATAGCCGCCCACGCTCCCCACGTCGAACCCGAATTGGGAGGCTATAGGTTAACGGAACAACGATTGCAACCGGAGTTTGCCCCTCCCCGTTTAGGGTTCGCAGTGCGCCTTCGGAACGCCAAAGGAAGACCAGCAAAAGGCGGGTAGTCTAGGTAGCCTGGCGCGCCACGGGCGCTGAACAAAGGTTGCCCGACATGATTCTTGACACCTGCCGCCCCCCGCGTGGGTATAATCCGACAAGCGGGCGCGGAGCCGGGGACTCGTTCCTTCTTCATATCTAACAGGCGGCTCTGTCTGTTCTCGCTTTCTATCCGAGGGCTTCCTGATGTCTTCTTCATCCGAAGGGCGCACGAGGTTCGCGCCATCTCTACCCGCGGAGGCCAACTGGGCGCTTCGCTGGGTCTGCACCAACAACCCGTTTTATGTGGTCAGCGCAGGATTGTTTCTCGCGGGGCTTTGGCTCTCCTTCGGCGATCCCGAACAGGCCGAGGATACCTGGGCGCTGATGGTCGGGCTGGCGGGCTACACGCTGCTGCTGGCCGGCACCGCGGTGCTGCTGATTCGCTACGCGCGCGTCTGGGACGATGCACGCACCGTGCTGCTGCTTGTCGTCCTCATGTTCCTGGCAACTTCGGTGACGTTCGATCGCGTGATCGTCTTCGATGCGCGCTTTCCGGAGCGAATGCTAATCCCTGGATACGTCTACAACTTGCTGGGCTTCGTGCTCGCGATTGCCGTAAGCGAGATGGTGCTGCGCGGCGTCGGCCTGGCACTGCCGTGGCGCTATCGCTTGCCTTACTACCTGCTGCTGGCGTTGTTCTTCCTTTATCCATTGATGCTGACGCCGTATTTGACCGACCCGCGCGGCCAGGCGTTGATGTGGGGACTGTTCGGATTTTCGTCCGCGGCGGCGTTGATCTTCCTGACCTTGCTGCCCGCGGTGTGGCGCGGGTCGGATGTGGTGGGTCAGAACGGCAGTCCCTGGCCCTGGCCGCTCTACCCGTGGGCGCTGTTCGGCTTGCTTGCGCTGGCGGTGCCGGCACGGGCGATCCTCTTGTGCTACTCCATGCACTTGATCGACGTACGCGATCTGTATGAAGTGACATTTGGGCCGTACTTCCTGGTGCCCTTCGGGTTGGTCCTCACGGTGCTCCTGCTGGAAGCGGGGCTTATCAGCCAACGCGAAGGGCTCATTGGGGCTGCGCTGACCATGCCCGTCGGCTTGGTCGGCATGACGCTGATCGGGCATCGCAGCGATCCGATCTACGAACTTTTTCTGCGCATGTTCACCGATCAACTCGGCGCCGATCCGGTCTACTGCACCCTCGTTGCCACGGCGGGTTTCTACGCCTACGCGGCCCTGCGGCGCGTGGCATGGAGCGTCGAAGCGTTGACGGCAACACTCGTCGTCTTGACGTGCGTTGACCCGGTTATTTTGAAAAGCGACCACTTCGTATCGCCGCAGCCGGCCCCGCTTATCGCCGTTGCAACACTTCTGCTCGGCATTGGCATCTGGCGTAAACAGTCGTGGCGCTGCTTGCTCGGTGCATTGGGCCTGATCGCCGGCGTCACGATTTCGATCGCAGCGGATCCCGGTATGGCGCCGTATCGTTGGTGGATCGCAGTCCATCTCGTACTGCTGACGTTGCTCGTGCTCGGAGCCGCCT
>JANNSA010000315.1:0-17445 GCA_031402115.1 Hyphomicrobiaceae bacterium
CTTTCGCTTTCACAACCTACGCCGGTGGGTGCTGACTGAGCAGGCAGATAAAAAAGTTCAACACGGAGGAAGTACCATGAAGCTGGACGTCTACAATGCGATGATAGCATAATTCTGGATAATTCAGGGACAGTATAACAATTTCATAGTTGGATAATTCAGGGGCAGTCCCAGTCAATTCCCTATACTCACCGTCCCAGTGTATTTCCATTAATGGCGAGTGAGGATAAGTGCAGGACAGTATACCAATTTCATAGTTGAATGATTCCAGGGACAGTCCTGTCTATTCCCGATACTCACCGTCCCTGTAACTTCCCGTTGATGGCGAGTGGGCGCAACGTTACCGCGCGCAGCTCCCCGCGATTGTCTGGCGCAGGCTTGCCGGGATCGCGGGCGCTGGCCTCCAACCTTTGCACAGCGCACCGATTTTGCCGCCGTCACTCGTTGCATCCTCCACGCAGAACAACCCGCTGCCGTCAGCCTGCGGCGTGAAGCGCATGCCCCGTGCTCCGCTTGCGCTATTGTCCAGCGTCTCACCGAGATAGTTCAGCGCGTGCACACGGAAATGGGATTGCTCAACAGAGGAATAGCGCCGCGGCGAGATATGGACATTTGTTACCGGGATCGCCTCCACGGCGCGCGTGCGCCATGTGCCGTCCGCGGCCTCCGCCACGTGCACGCGCGCGAACAGACCATAGCTGCGGCAGACGTGATTGCCGGTGATGTCCGCCGTGCCGTGATGCATGAAGTTGCCGAGGCCGTAAAAGATGAGCGCGCCGTTGTCCGTCATTTCCACGCCGCGCACGACATGGGCGTGGTGCCCGATGATCAGGTCAACGCCATCCTTGGCCTCGCGCCGCCAATTGGACAGCTGATCGGCGTCGGCGCGAACCAAGCCCTCCACGCCGTAGTGGATCGACAGCGCCCGATAGTCCGCCTTCATCTCGGTTTTCAGCCGGTCGACGGAATGACGGAAATCCTCGTCGAAGCGGTAGGCGATCTGGCCCGGCTTGTCGTTGCCAGCGCGGTGGCGTGCCAGATTGTTGGTCACGATGCCGATGGCAGAGAACGCCACTTTGGCGTCATTCGCCGTCACGAGTTTGGGCCGGCTCGCCTCCTCGCGATTCAGCCCAACGCCAGCGTGCGCCTTGAGCCCGGTCTTCATCAGCGTCGTCGCATGACGAAGACTGTCGCGCAGGCCCGCCTCACCGAAATCCATCGAGTGGTTGTTGGCAAGGCTGAAGAGGTTGACGCCGTTTTTGACAAGGTGCGCGAACCCGTTGGGATGCGAGCGAAAATTGAATGGCTTGCCTTGACCTTTGGTGTCGCGCGGCAAGTCATTGCGCTCGGTGATCACCGTCTCGACGTTGACGAAATTCAGCTCGCCGTTGACATCCCTCGAGATCGGCGCGAAGGCCTGCTCAAAGGTCAGTGAACGGCCCGATTTTGACGACGTGCGCGGGTTCACGGGTGCCATGTGCGGGCTGTAGCCGGTGTCACCGGCGAGCGTGATGGTGAACTGCCGCGCCGCGCGGTCCGCCGATTTCCCCGGCTCAGCTTCGCCCTCGGTTGCGGACTGAGCGGCAGCGTCCGGCACGTCTTGCGCCGCAGCCGCAGCAAAGCTCAAGATGACGAACGCAAGACAGGCGCATGCAACGGCAGACGGGCGAAACGTCATCAATCGGATCTCCTGTTCCGGCGTACCCTGGCACTGGGCGCCGTTGGCCACGCATCCGTCTTCACACGCTCCCGCGCCGGGATTACGGCGTTGCGTACCGTCCCGGCTCGGCAAAGCCCGGACCCGGCCCGGAAGGCCACCCGCAAGTTGCGCTGATCGGCGTTGTCGAAGTTGGTGCGGCCCTGTCCTCAGGCTTTGCGGCTGCGCAACGGCGTGTGCAACAATACCGCAAGAATTTGCAGCGGTTTCGAGAGTAGAATTGGTACACTGTCCTTGGGCTTCCACGGCAGGGATCAGGCCACCGGGCAGCGGGTGCGCAAACGCTTGCGGATGCGCATCCAGATCGACGCCATGATGACGCCGGGTATGGTGCGGCTGTCACGCCGGACGACATGGATCAGCGGCCTTTCGTCGGTGGCGACCAGTGCCGCAGCAGCCTCCTGATTCTGCTCGAATTTGGCGAGGCACGCCTGCTCCATCAGCTGCCAATGATCCCAGGTGCCGGGCATGATCTGGCGCCCCGCGTAGTCGATCGCAACAGGGTAGTCTTGCCGGGACCCGTCGCCGCGCGCCTGCGGGCCGTACAGCTGCGCGACGCGCCGGCGGTCCACCGGGTCGGCAAACTTGAGGCCCTGCCAGAACGACTCCACCGTGCGATACCGTTCGCCGTCGAGATCGAATGCAAAGTCCGACAGATTGCTGATCACACGTGCGATCGGGTTGGTGCTGTTAGAGACCACGTTGATCGGCTCGCGGCACGCGTCCATCCGCTCGCCAAGGTCATGCAGTGTCAGCGCATTGCCCGTCGCCGGATCGTCGGATCGCGCGTGCAGAACATGTCCATCGTGCACGGACTTCCAGGCGGCGAACCTGTGTCGTTCGTCGTCGGACTCTGCGATCAAGACGATCAATCCGTTTTTTAGCAGAGCTTTCACGGTACTCACCTCCTGCGCTCAGCCGCGATCCCTGTTCGAGCAGCCGAGAGACTCAGCCAATTCGTGGTCGTCACAGCTTCGAGTTTGCTCAAGCGGCATGCGCGCCGACGAGTTCCTCCCTCAACTGGCGCATGATTCGGCAGAACACCTCGTGCCGGTCATCCTTACCGGGAATCCCAGGGGCAGTCAGAGAAACTCAGCAGGGGAAACACAGGGACAGTATACCTATTCAAGAGGGAAACTCAGGGACAGTATACCTATTCTGGGAACCCCGAACCCAGTGGAAACCCAAGAGGGGAAACCAGAAACCCGGGGACAGTGCACCAGTTAACTCTGTCGCATCGCGATGGGTCGGCGAGGCAGGCGGCGTCAGGCACTTACGCGCACCTGACGCCGGCGATGCACGCCGAATTCCGTGAGCGCGTAAGTGCCTGACCCCGGTTTCCGTCGGAAGAACAGCAGAGGGCGGCGCCGAAGGTCTAACGGCGCAGGGTTCATCGCACGGCGTCACGTGCAGTCACCGCCGCCCTCGGCAATCGCTGCTTGACGAGCGGTGATCGCGGCCGGTTAGCTCTGGCGGGGTGTTTACTGGGGAGTGGGACATGCGTGGGGTTGGGTTCGCGGGCGTTTTCGGTGCCGTGCTGGCGGTTGCGCTATTGGGCGTGGCCCCGGCGGTGGCGGGGATGACGGGGGAGGCGGCCTGCGCGGAGTTCTTTGCCAGCACCGGTACGCAGAGCCTGTTCCTGACGGTGCCGCCGCCGCAGCCGGTGGTGGCGCCCGTGGCGGCGGCGAAAGGCAAGAAGAAGAAGCGCAAGAAGCTGGCGGCGCCGTCGCAGCCGACCTACGTCGACTTGCAGGTTGGCTGCACGGCGGCGGGCGGCGATGGCGACGTCGCGGATAGCCAGAGCCTCAGCACTGCCAATCCCAACCAGACCCTGGTTGTGCAGGTGCTGAGCAGCGGCGAGCCGGCTGGCCGCTGCGATGCTGGCCCGCTCGGTCTGGTCAGCACCGAAGTCAGCGGCGACAATACGGTCGCGGTAAAATTGTCGACGACCTGCAACTACCGCTCGTTCGGCGGCAGCGGCCAGGGGGCTTGCGCCAAGTGCTACCAGGTGCGCGTGCGCTTCGAAATCACGCAACGATGATGCGGAACTCGCTCGGCGCGGACGGGCAGTCAGCACGACGGCAGCACAGTGCTAACGGCGGCGGCGGCCGCACTGCGCAACACGTCACCTCGCCGCATCATGATCATCGGGCCGTCCGGCTCGGGCAAACCAACGCGGGCGCTCGCGAGCAATTTGCTCATATAGACAGTAATGGCAGTGTGAGATCTTAACAATATTTGGGAGAATGCAATGGTAATCCAATAAATGCAAGTATAGTCCCTTCACCGGACCCCAATAACCGGAAGTCTTCTCGGGAGCTCGACGGGATGGCGGGGTCTGGTGCGATCGCTCGGCTGATTCCATGAGCTGAGGTTGGGTGTGTGTGGCGCTGCCGGGCACTATCGGCAAATCCGGAGTGATGACCGGACTGGCGCGGCGCATGTCGAGAGATCGCGGCCAGGCGGCCAAGCCCCATCATCCATCACCATCAATCGGTACGGCCGCCTGGCCTTCCGGCGCCCTTGCGCACAGGGCCGGTAGCAAAGATGCAGCTACATCCAAAGTAGTAGTGCTGACCCGGTTGAGTGGCCCCGCCGCCCAAGCAAAACCGGGGCCGATCCCGTGTCAGGCACTGACGCGCGCCGCGATGCTGCCGCACTGCGGCGGCTTCGCAGCGCGCGCCTCAATACGGCGGCTTCGCAGCGCGCGCCTCAATACGGCGTTCCGTCCGTTCGGCTGAACAGGAAGCGGCCGCCGGCGCCGGCCGTGCCAACGAGGTCGATGTCCGGGTAGACGACGCTGTCGCCGGGCGTACGATCGCCGACGACCAGCAACACGGTTCCGGCACTGGAGCGGTTAAGGAAGCAGTGGGCGTCGCCGCTGCCGGCCGGGAAGCCGATGCAATCGCCTGTCCGCATGATGTGCTCGCCCGTGCCGGTGTGCACCACAGCCTCGCCCTCAAGCACCATCACGAACTCATCTTGCGTGGCGTGGGCGTGGCGCTGCGACGAGCGCCCACCCGGCTCGATCCGGGTCATCACGACGCCAAAATTGGTCAGGCCCGCATGGTCGCCAAGCCGGCGGTTGTGGCGGCGCGTGGCTTCCGCCGCCCACGGCTCCGGGTAGCCGGTGGCATTCGATTCCGCCACCTGAGAGGGGCGGAAGGGCGTGTTCGGCTTGGACATGGTCGGCTCCTTGGCTGAACGCGCAGCTTGCGCTGCCGGCTGGCCAGAGGCAATCGAGATGCTGGCGACAGGCTGGTGGGATGCTGGCGTGACGCTGGCAGAGACCATCGCACGCAGGCAATAGGCCGGCTACAATCGAAGCACCATTGCTGGCATGCTGCGGCGTCGCCAGCCCAGGGAGGTCCGCCATGTGCCGCAACATCAAGACCCTGCACAATTTCGAACCGCCCGCGACAGCCGGCGAGGTGCGGGCCTCGGCGCTGCAGTTCGTGCGCAAGCTGAGTGGCACCAATCATCCCGCCAAAGCCAACGAGGCCGCCTTTAATCGGGCGGTGCAAGCGGTCACGGTTGCTGCCCACGAATTGCTTGGCAGCCTGACGACTACCGCGCCGCCGCGCGACCGCGATGTGGAAGTTGCCCGGGCTAAGGCCCGGTCGCTGGAGCGGTTTGGCAAGGCGACATGATCGTCAAGTTCGGCCGGACGTTGGCTGGGTGGCGCAAGCAGTGACGGCTGCGCCAGACGATGAAGTTCGTGCCCCGTTTTGCGGGTCCAGCGCGCGGCTTAACAGCACTTCGAACAAAATTCTTCGGCGAACTGGGTTGCGACTGGGTAGGGTTCAAGACGCCGCCTTCAGGCCGTATCGCACCAGAGGCTGGCGCTGTGGCCGGGTTCGGTGCGATACGGCGAAGACGCTTTTCGCACCCTACAACGCCGCACAGCCGCACTCGAAGTGGTTCGCGTGTTGTGCGGACGGTCCTTAGGGTTGATGGCCGAATGAACATCATATCCACTTCTTCGCCTGCCTGCCCGGGAGCCCGCCATGCCTGAACAGCGCTTTGTCACGCAAACCCTGCCAGCTGCGCCCGATGTCACCGCCCCGGATGGCTCAGGCGTGCGGCTGCTGCCGCGATTGGCGGGTGGCAGCATGGCGCACTTCACGCTGGCGCCGGGCGCTGTGTCGCGGGCTATCCGGCACCACACGGTTGCGGAGATCTGGTTTGTGACGGCGGGCGCTGGCGAGATGTGGCGGGCCGATGCTTCGGGGCACGACGTGGCGAGCCTGGCGCCCGGCGTGGCGCTGACCATCCCCGTTGGCGTCCGCTTTCAGTTTCGGGCGTTGGGCGAGCGGCCCTTGGAGGCCGTCGCTGTCACCATGCCACCCTGGCCAGGCGCCGGTGAGGCTGAGTTCGTCGAGGGCCCTTGGGTGGCGACAGCCGCACCCGAACCGCAATTGACCTGATCAGATCCGCCGGTCGCGCGCCATTCTCCTGCCCAAACAATGCCGTGCTGAGCGGGTTGCTGTGCTCAGCTCAGGACAGTCAGCACAACACGTGGCTCACTTCGCGTGCGGTTGCGCGGCGGCGTAAGGTGCGAAAGGCGTCTTCGCGGTTTCGCACCATGGGCTGGCGCTACGGCCTGTTTCGGTGCGATACGGCCTGCAGAAGGCCTTTCGCACCCGACGCATTCGCAACCCAGTTTGCCGATGAATTCGCTGCGATCAATGTTCGAAGTGCCTTAAGATAGAAGGGCGAGGGATCGCGACGATGGTGAGTTAAGTGCCGGGCGCTGGTTGCGGAATGCGCCGAGCTTGGCATGCACGCGGCTGTCGTTCGGGTTGCTGGGAGGTCGAGTGGCGATGAGTGAGCAGGATGATTTTCGCGCACGCGGCGATGCCGATACCAGCGGCTATGGGCTCGGCGACACGCCGGTTAACCCGTATACGCTGCTCGGTGCCGTCAATGACACCAGCGAGATCGCCCATACGGGCTGGCTGATCTTCCTTGGCGTCGTCGCCTATTTCTGCATCGCGGTGGCTGGCGTCACGCATAAGGATCTGCTGCTCAACACGGCGGTGGCGCTACCGATCATGCAGGTCTCGATTGACCTGACGCGGTTCTTCCTGTTTGCGCCGCTGCTGCTGGTGTTCCTGCACTTCGGCCTCTTGGTGCAGCACGTCATGCTGGCGCGCAAGGTGCTGGAGTTCAACGCCGCCGTGCGCATGCTGGAGTCGACCGAGAAGCGCAACCATCCGCTGCGGCTGGAACTGCATTCCTACTACTTCACGCAGCAACTGGCTGGTCCCGATCGCAGCCCGTTGCTCGGCGGTTTCCTGTACGGCATGTTCTGGCTGTCGGCGATTGGTCTGCCGATCCTGGTGATCCTCTATATCCAGCTGGTGTTCCTGCCCTATCACGATGTCGCCACGACTTGGGCGCAGCGCATTGCCGTGCTCGCCGATGCGGGCCTGCTGCTGCTGGTCGGCGTGTTTCTCGGCAGCCGTTCCACCAGCTTCGCCCGCGCATTCGCCCGCACGGCGCGCTTTCAGCCCGTGAGCTTCTTCATCACCGGCCTGCTGCTGGCCGGCGTTGTGCTGTTCTCGCTGTTCATTGCTACAATCCCCGACGAGGCGATGGACCGCTTCACGCGCGCGCTGCCGGGCTCCCAGGTTGAGCGCGAGGCCGATGCCAGCGGCATTGGCCGCCGCAGCGTGTTTGGCGTCACCGCCTGGTTCTTTGACACGGGCAGCTCGCAAGGCAATCTGCAGCGCCTGTTCCGCCGCAATCTGGTGGTCACCGACGAGAATGTTTCGGAGGCCTCAGGTCTGACTGAACGCGAGCGGCGCGCCAGCCGGGATCAGCCGTCGGATGCTCGGCGCATCAGCTTGCGTGGGCGCGACTTGCGCTTTGCCGTGCTGGACCGTTCGGTGCTGCAGCATGCGGACTTCACCGGCGCCAATCTGGAAGGCGCCAGCCTGGCCCGGACTGACCTCACCGGCGCGCGGCTGTCCTGTTCCGACATTGACGCCGTCTTGAAGAAGGCCAAGCCCAAGGAGGCCGCCTGCACGCTGCTTGATCGCGTCAACTTCAGCGGCGCGATCCTCAATGGGGCCGATCTGCGTGGTGCGCAGATGACGGGCGCCAAGCTCGATAACGCCGAGCTGGTTGAGGCCGACTTGCGGTTCACCGAACTGATCGATGTTGATTTTTCGGGCGCGCAGATGCGGCGTGCGGCGTTGTCGGGCGGTGCGACCCTGATCGGCAGCAACTTCCTCGGTGCACAATTGCAGGGCGCGGACCTGACGGGTGCGAAAATGCACGGCGCGGATTTTTCGGGCGCTGCCCTGCAAGGGGCGCAGCTCAGTTTCGTGCAGGCCTACGGCGCCAGCTTCCAGAGCGCCGATCTTGATGGCGCGCTGCTCAACGCCGCCAAGCTGCAGGGCGCCGACTTCACCGACGCCTCGCTGACCGGCGTCGATTTTGGCACGACCAATCTCTGGGGCACGATGCCGCCCAGGCCCGACAAGGTGGCGATCGCTGACCTGTCGCAGATCCGCGTGCGGCCTTTGGAAGTGCCGGAAATGAACGCGCTGCAGGCAACCTTGGAAGGTCTGAAGCGGCCGCGCCTGCGCGCGCGGCTGGAGCGCGTGCTCGGCAAGCTGCTCGACGCCAACGCCACCGCAAGTTGGCAGAATACTCCCGAAGGCAAGGCCTGGACCGAGCTGAAGACGCGCAGCGCCGCTCTCGAGCAATCCGGTTACCTGCTGCAGTTAAGCGACTACCTGGCGCGGCTCGCCTGCGAGGCCCGTTTCTCCGATGGCGCGGTCACATCCGGTATCATCCGCCGCGAATTGGCGCCGAGCTTTAAGGGCAATGTCGCTATGCTGCTGGTGCGCTTGCGCGGCGCTGATTGCCCCGCCGCTCGCAATATCGCGGAAGAGCAGCTGCAGAAGCTAGCCGCCGCCGCCGAACTGGCCGGACTGCGGGCTGCTGCTGCGCCGTCAGACGCCACCGTAGCGGTGACGCCGTAGATGGGCAGTCGGCAGTGGGGGAATGGCCAGTTTGGGCAGGCGGCTGCCTCTCCGGTGAACAAAGAGGCGCGGGGCAATGCGGCGCTGATCAGTTCGACAGGGCACGCAAGAATGCGTCGAGACCATTGGTCGTCGTGCTGCCACCATCGTCCGGCGCTTGTTGTGCCGCGACGGCGCCGGCCGGACGCGAACCGGGCAGCGGGCGGCTCGCGACGCTGGCGTGCGCGGCCAGCATGACGTCGCGCCAGATGCGGGCGGGCAGGCCGCCGCCGGTGACCTTGTGCATCGGTGCGCCGTCGTCGTTGCCGACCCAGACCACTGCTGTGAAGTCGGCCGTGAAGCCAGCAAACCAAGCGTCACGGGAGTCTTGCGTTGTGCCGGTTTTACCGGCGGCTTCAATGCCACCGAGGGCAGCGGATTTGGCCGTCCCTGAAATCAGCGTCGCCGCCAGCATGTCGGTCATCGCCACGAGGTCGGGCTGATCAATAAGGCGGCCGCGTTGGGGGGCGCGGTAGCGGTAGCGCGACTTGCCAGCGGCGTCACGGATGCGCTTGATCAGATGCGGCGTCACGGCGCGCCCGCCATTGGCGAAGGGCACATAGGCGCCCGCCAGTTCCAACGGCGTCAGCTCCGAGGTGCCGAGCGCCAGCGACGCGTCATCGGTTAGGTCCGAGGTAATGCCGAGCCGCCGCGCGGTGCGCACGACGGCGCCGCGTCCGGCGGTTTGAAACAGCCGCACGGCAACGGTGTTGAGGCTATCGGCCAACGCCTGGCGAGCCGTGACGGCGCCTTGGTATTCGCCGGTGTAGTTGCGCGGGGTCCAATCGCCGACTGTGAACGGGGCGTCCTCAAGGATCGTGTCAGGCGTCAGCCCAGCTTCGACAGCGGCAAGATAAATGAACGGCTTGAACGCCGAGCCGGGCTGCCGCCGTGCCTTGACTGCCCGGTTGAACTGGCTCTGGGCGTAGGCCTTGCCACCGACGATGGCACGCACGGCACCGTCATTGTCGAGCACGACCACAGCGGCTTGGCGGACGTTGAGCTTCTCGCCCTCGACTTCAAGTGCGCGGCCGACGATAGCTTCGGCCTGCTGCTGCAGCGCCAGATCGAGGGTAGTTTCGACACGCAACTTGCCCGGCTCGCCAGTAATCAGATGCGGCAGGCGCTCGGCCACCCAATCGGCTGCGTAACCAGTACCCGGCGCCCGCATGCCCATCTCCGGCCTGAGCAGCGCTGGTTCGCGCTTGGCCCTGGCTGCCTCAGCCGGTGTGATGATGGCGGCGGCGGCCATGCCGGTCAGCACCGTCTGCGCGCGCGCCGTTGCCAGATCAACGGAATTGGTGGGGGAATAGCGCGATGGCGCCTTCAGGAGGCCGGCCAGCATGGCTGACTGCGACAGGCTCAGTTCCTCGGGCGTGACGCCGAAATAGGTGTCCGTCGCCGCTGCGATGCCATAGGCGCCGCCGCCGAAATAGACGCGGTTGAGGTACAGCTCGAGGATCTCATCCTTGCTGTAGCGGACTTCCAGCGCCAGCGCGTAAAGCAGCTCCTCGGCCTTGCGCGCCAAAGTCCGCTTCGGCACTAGGAACAGGTTCTTGGCCAATTGCTGGGTAATCGTGGAACCGCCCTGCACGGCGCGTTGGTGCCAGAGATTGGTCAGGCCGGCGCGCAACAGGCCTTGCGGATCAAATCCCCAATGGCTGTAGAAGCGCCGGTCCTCGGTCGCCAGCACGGCGTCGACTAGGTGTGTTGGCAAGTTGCGCAGCGTCACATAGCGCGCCGCCTGGGCACGGCCGGACAGGATAGCGCCATCGGCCGCCAGGATTTCCAGGCCGCTTTCCTTGACCTGTGGTGTCGCCATCTGTGGCGCCGGCATCGTCACGAGCGTGTAACCGACGGCCATCACGAGCACTACCGCGCCAGTCGCCGACAAAGCGGCCAATGCCTTGGCGGCGAACCAGAGCCGGGGCGCGCGGCCCCAATTGCGCTGATAGCGGCTGGTGGATTTCGTCGCGCTGCTGTTGCTGCTCTTGGCCTGCAGCGGTGTTGAGCGGACGCGCGCTGTGCCCAGGGGTTCAACCGCCGGCTTGGCCTTGGTGGCAGTTGCGGGCTTGGCCGCCGTGCTGCCTGACTTGATCGACTTGACGCGCACTGGCATTCCGTCACCACACCGCAGACCCCTGAACAGGCATTTAGCGCCCACGCTCCTAACGCCTCGTTAAGCATGCGAAGTTGCTCGAAAAGCGGCATTGTAGTATTGTAGACTAATCACCAGAAAGGCGTGCATGCCATGACCAAGTTCGTGACGGCCCGTGAATTCAACCAGGATATCAGCGCCGCCAAGCGCGCCGCCGACCAAGGGCCAGTCGTGATCACCGACCGCGGCACGCCCGCCTATGTGCTGCTGCGCCATGACGCCTATGAACGCCTGGTGGGCCGTGGGGCATCGATCGTTGACCTGATCGGACAGCCCGGAGAGGAAGCGAACTTCGACTTCGATCCGCCCAAGCTTCGCGACTTCATTAAAGAAGTTGATCTGTCCTGAATGTTTCTCCTCGACACCAATGTGCTTGCCGAAATCCGGAAAAAGGATCGAGCGCAGCGCCATGTCATGGCCTGGGCCAGCGCGGTGAATCCGGCGCACCTCTATCTTTCGGTGATGACGATATGGGAAATCGAAACCGGCGCGCGGCTCAAGGCGCGCACGGATGCCGTGCAAGGCGCTGTGCTCCGGACATGGATTGATCGGCAGGTACTGCCGGTGTTCGCGGACCGGATACTGGTGGTTGACGTGGCGATCGTGGAGCGCTGCGCCGAGCTGCGGGTGCCGCAGACCCATCCGCATCGCGACGCCCTGATCGCGGCCACCGCACTTGTGCACAGAATGACCGTTGTAACGCGCAACGTGAAGGATTTCGCGGCAACCGGTGTGACCGTGCTCAATCCGTTTGAGCCATAGTCTCTTTCGAAGCGGAAATTCTGCCGTTGCGGGCGTTGTCATGCGGTTGACGCCACTGCCAAACTGAAGACGACCCGCTTGTCTCCGGTGGCGCATGTACTCATGAATGCTGGCGCCATGCTGGAGCGGATCCTCATCTCCGGGGCTGACGGCGGCGCGGGAAACCCGCTAGGATGGGGGCCAGCAACACAGGCATCTGCCACGGGGATACGGAAATGCAGTCGCACGCACGGGTCGTCATTGTTGGTGGTGGCATCATGGGGGTTGGCCTCCTGTACCATCTGGCGTTGGAGGGCTGGACCGATGTGGCGCTGGTCGAAAAGGGAGAACTGACGTCGGGTTCGACTTGGCATGCGGCGGGACAGTGTCCGTATGTGGCGGGTAGTTTGGCGATGACGCGGGTGCACGCTTACGCGACAGAGCTGTATCCCAAGCTGGAGGAACTGACGGGCCATGCGGTCTCCTGGCATGGCTGTGGCGGTTTGCGGCTGGCGACCACCGACGCGGAAGTTGACCGGATCAAGTACGTTTACGGGCTGTCGCGCTTGGGCGGCTATGAGTGCGAGATCATCGGGCCCGAGGAAATCCCGAAATATCATCCGTATTTGAAGACCTTTGGCGTCAAGGCGGCGCTGTTGACCTTCAAGGATGGCCATGTCGCCCCGGCAGACGTCACCAACGCCATGGCGGCTGGCGCCCGCAAGCTCGGCGCCAAGATCTACCGGCGCACGCGCGTCACCAACATTGTGCGATTGCCGTCGGGTGAATGGCAGGTGGAGACCGAGACCGGCAACATCGTTTGCGAGCACGTCGTCAACTCGGCCGGCTCTTATTGCGATGTGGTCGGCGGCTGGACCGGGCACAATGTGCCGATCGCCAACATGCTGCACCACTATGTCATCACCGAGCCGATCCAGGAGCTGATCGACCTCAAGCCAGAACTGCCCGTCGTGCGCGATCCGTGGTCGCATTCCTACTTGCGCGAAGAGACCAATGGCGTGCTGATCGGTCCCTATGAGACCGAGACGGCGCATGTCTGCTGGGATGGCCAGCCGCCAGCCTGGGACTTTGAGAGCGAGTTGGTGGCGCCCGAACTCGACCGTATTGCGCCGTGGCTGGAGAAAGCCGCCGAGCGCTTCCCGCTGTTCGAGAAGGCCGGCCTCAAGAGCATCATCTCTGGCGCCATCACGCATACGCCCGATGGCGTCTATCTGTCAGGGCCGGCGCCGGGACCGCGCAATTACTGGATGCATTGCGGGGCTTCCATCGGCGTCTGCCAGGGCGGTGGTGCTGGCAAGTATCTGGCACAATGGATGGTGCACGGCCAGGCGGATATCCCGATGGCCGAGTTCGATCCGCGCCGCTTCGGCAATTGGGCCGACAAAGACTACACGACTGAAGTGGCGATCACTGACTATCACCACATGTACTACTGCTACAAACCGGGTGAGCAGCATACGGTCGGCCGCGATCTGCGGCAATCGTCGCTGCACGACACGCTAGCCGCCGAGGGTGCGCAGTTCCAGCAGATCTTTGGCTGGGAACGTGCCCGCTGGTACGACAAATCCGGTGAAGGTGAGCAGTTCTCCTTCCGCCGCTCCAACGCCTTTGCTGCCGTCAAGGCCGAGGCACAAGCGGTGCGCGAACGCGTCGGCTTGATGGACCTGTCGACCTTCTCGAAGTTCGAGGTGGCGGGGCCCGATGCGCATGCCTTCCTCGACCGCATCTGTGCCAACAAGATCCCGGCCAAGGACGGCGGAATTATTCTTGGGCACTTGCTCAATCCAAACGGTTTGATCGAGTCGGAACTGACCATCACCCGGCTGGCGGCGGACCGGTTCTACATCCTGTCGGCGGCGGCAGCGCAGTTGCACGACATGGATCAGCTCAACTGGCGCAAGCTGGACAGCGAGCGCGTCACGATTTCCGACATCACCGACGATCGTGGCGTGCTGGTGTTGGCGGGGCCGAGGGCGCGCGACGTGTTGAAAGCCTGCACCAAGTCCGATCTCCGCAATGCCGCTTTCCCGTGGCTGACCGCGCAGATTGCCGAAGTCGCAGGTGTCCGCGACGTGCGCCTGCTGCGCATCAATTATATCGGCGAGCTTGGCTGGGAACTGCACGTGCCGATGGCCGGCATGCCGGCTGTGTTCGCCGCCTTGCGAAAGGCTGGCGAAGCGCATGGACTGGCGCTGTTCGGCACCTACGCCATGAATTCGATGCGGCTGGAAAAGTCCTATCGCGGTTGGGGTTCTGAGCTGACGACGGAAGTCGACATGATGGAAGCTTCCATGGAGCGTTTCATCCGGCTGCAGAAGCCTGACTTCGTTGGCAAGACCGCAACGTTGGTCCGTCAACAACAAGGGCCGCGTATCAAACTGGTAACACTGGAAGTCGATGCCAAGGACGCCGACTGCATCGGCAGTGAGCCGGTCTATGCCGGCGACAAGGTCGTGGGCCTGACTACGTCAGGTGGCTACGGACACACGGTGTCCAAGTCGCTGGCCTTCGCCTATGTGCCAACGGAGATGGCGGCGCCCGGCACCGCCGTCAGCGTGTTGCTCTATGGCGAGCAGTGCCCGGCCCGCATCATCGCTGACAGCATCTGGGACCCGGAGAACAAGCGGCCGAGGGCGTAGCATCAATCTGCATAGCGACTGACCTCGACACGATTGGGTGCATTCGCAGGCGCAGGCGGCCCGGCATGCTAGCCACACGAAAGAGGTCTGACCGTCTTCTGGTCAGACCTTGTTCGAGTTGGATGCGTGACCGTTTTCGTCCGCTTGACATGAACCTACACCCCGGCGACCTGAGCCGGGTTCGCCAGCACCAACTGCACCGGCTGTGGAGCGCGGGCGGCAACCAATTCTGCCCAGTGCTGTGGCCAGCGGGTCAGGCGCAGCCGCTGCTTGAACGCGAGAATCGCGGTTCGCTCCGCTTCGTCCAGCGACTGGGTGCCGGCGAGTTTGCCGACTTTCGCCTCGATCATCTCGCGTTTGGCGTCGAGCGCATCGTTGAGGTCGAACAGGCCCTGTGGGGCATACACCGGCATGGAAGTCTTCATGCGCTCGAACACGGTCTCGGAGATTACGGCGTGCAGTGGCAGGCGGCGCGGCCGGTATTGATACAAATTGCTGAACCAGTGCCGTACCTGTCCCAGCGGGTCGGGATCGACAGCATAGGCACCGCTCTCGGCACCAGTTGCGGCGGCGGAAGTCTTTTTCGCCCGCACCGCAGCAAGCTGCAGACCCCAGCTTTCGTCACCAGGCTGCTCCGTGGCATCCTTGGCGTAGCCGCTGCTGACGCGGCTCAACAGGAAGTCCAGCGTGATGTCTGACAACTTGTCAGTTGCCCAGCCACCGCCAATGTTGGCGTGATCACCGGAAAACCATACTTCGACGATGCGCTCGGGCCGGATCGGATCGGGGTCCATCAGGGTCGGTTCGAACTCTGCGCGCTGCTCGTCGAGGGCGACCATGTGGTAGGCCTGCGCGACATTGTCGGGGACCGTCAGGTCCCTGAACATATTCAGCTGCTGGAAATTGATACCGGCGATGGTCTTGGCAACGCCGAACGATCCGACGGTGTCCCAGCAGCCGAGCACGTCGATGGTCACCGGCAGCCGTTTGGACGAGGCCCACAATCTGCGGTGCTTGCCGAACAGCCTGATCGTCCAGATCGATCGCGGCGCGCCGCGCGCGTCGATGGTGCGGGCCAAGAGGCGCGCTATGGCGGCGCCGCGGCTGAAGCCGCAGATGAAGACGCGGTCGCCGGGCTGGTAGACCCGGATAAGATCGAGATAGGCGCGTTCGATGACGTCCGCCGCGCCCATGCCGGTGGCCAGGCCCAACGTCTGGCGGATCGGATCATTGTCGTACTTGTTGCCGACGCCGGCATAGTAGAATGCGATCTGCTTCTCGCCATAGCGCTTGCACAGCGATGCGTCGAACTGGCCCGCAGGCACAAACATATCCTTGCGGTCCGCTTTCAGCATCCGGAACAGTTTGAAGACGTTGGTCTGGGCGAGAAACCCCATCTCCATCTGGTCGGGGGTATTGCTGGTACCATCGAGACAGACGACGATGTTCTTGGGCTTGCGGGTGGTCCAGGCGGCGGAATTGCGCAGCAAGGTGTAGATCAGCGGCAGGCCGAGCAGGATGAACTCCCAACGGTAGACAAAGCCCGTGAGGCCGGAGCCGAGAAATCCCCAGAGCCAGCTTCGTGATGCTCGAGCGGTAGCCGGTACCGTGGCATCGTCTGCCGCTGTCGTCGCATCGGTGCTGGCGGTTGGCGGTGTGACAGTCGCATCGGAAGCGGCGACGGGCGGCGCGGCGGGGTCCGTGGTGCCGGTCTGGGAAGCCGGCGCGGCGGAGATGGCGCCTGATGTCGTGGACGCCGGTATCCCGGCCGCCCCTGAGCTATAGCCCGGCCCCCAGCCCTGCCAGCAGGCGATGCCGACAAGCACGAGGAGCCCGGTCAGCAACCAATTGTGCACGCGCGGCGGCAACAAGCTCAGGCCCCCTGAATGCCGCCGCAGCCGATAGGCGAGCACCAGCAGAACGATCTGAGACATCAGGAAGAAGAAGATGGCGCCGGACCCAGGCATTGGTTGTGCCGATGTCAACGAACCCAAGACGCCGGAATAGTTTATGCCGAACAACACGGCAAAAGAGACGAGGAACCACGTCAGGAAATTGCGCCGGTAGATGAGGCCCGCAAGCCCTGGAATGAGCGAATAGAGGCTCAGTTGCAAAGTGGTCGCGAACAAGCTGAGCGCGATTTTGCCGAAATCCTTGATCAGCTGATCAAGGTAGGCCTTGATGCCCGGTCTGACGATCTTGTCGAGAACGTCCCAGGCGCTGAAAGTGCTGACCGTTGACCACAGCTTGTCCTGGGCCTCCTGGGTCTCCAATGCCTTGGCCACCTTGGCGAGCGTCAGCGGCTCACTGGCCGTTTGCGTCAGCCCGAGACTGGCCCCCAGCTGATCGAAGCCCGACGGCAAGGCATAGATGACGAACAGCACGACGGTCGCCAGCAACAGCGCAAGCGGCGCGGCGAGCGACCCTTTGCGGATGCGCAGCTGGACGGGCGCGTCCTTCGGTAAGCTCGGTGATGCGACGGACATGGGAACGCTCCCTACTGGAACAAAATTCCGAACTGATCGCCAATCTCAGTGGTTCCCGTATCATTTGCTCAGACAGGTGAGATTGCAACCTGAAAACCTCCAAACCCAAACTGACCACGATGGGCCAACAGGATGTCGCTCATGCCGGTGAAAAGGTTCCTGGCCTTTGCCATCTTGCTATACGGTGCCCATCGTCGCCCAACGCAACTTGCCACCCTGGCATCACGTGGCAGCGGGCTTGACGGACCAAGCCGGTGCGGCTGCGCAGGCCAGGTGCCCCGCACTGGCCCTTCCTTCTTGGCCGCGCATTTGCAACTGTGGGCGTTCAGGATAACGGCAGCCGGAGTCGACAGATGCGGATCGCGATCACGGGCGGTGGCGGGTTCATTGGCCAGCACTTTGCGGCGCGGCTGGCGCGCGATGGCGTGATCGCCGGGCGCGAGATCAGCGGGCTGCTGCTGCACGATGTGGTGCCGGCGGCGGTGCCCAAGGGCGCTGGCTTCCCAGTCGAGACGATGACCGGCGATCTGCCGGCGGCGGGCGAGACTGACCGGCTGTTGGCGGCGCGGCAACTGCTCGCTTATCTGCTGCGCCTGTTCACCAACCAGGCACCCGAGCAGGCTTCGGCCAACGCGCCGCTCGAACGCGT
>JANNSA010000316.1:0-2854 GCA_031402115.1 Hyphomicrobiaceae bacterium
GTGAGATGCTGGGCTTCGCGAAGGGCTCAGCCCAGCCTACGCGATCCGCCTACGCGCGTTGGTCGGTGAGTAGCTTGGCTGGCGAGCGCTGGTCTGCCACGGCGCGCAGGCGGGCGAGTTCGTCGCTGGACGCGGTGGCAGCGTCAGCACCTTTGCTCAAGGTTGCTTCGTTCAACAGCGTCAACAGCGGCGTCAGGCCTTCGGTATCAGTCAGCCGGAAGATCTCCACGTCGCGCTGAGCTTGCGCGCTCCAGCCAGCGATGTCGAGGGTGCGGCTGGCCTTAGACAACAGCCCGTGATTGCGCATACCCTTGCCGGTGGTTGCAACTGAGCGCTGCCACGGCAACTTGAAACCCGGCAATGGCCGCGCCGGGTCGACGGCATCCTGGTCAGCCAGCACTTCTTCGTGGGCGATGGCATCGCGCTGCTTACGAAACGGCGTCAGGTCACTGGCGCTGTCGCGCATCTCCTCGCGGCCGAACCGTGACAGTTCTTTCTCCGACAGCGAACGCACCAGCCTCAGGTCGTCGAGTACGCCAGCCAGCTGGTTCATCGCTAACGCCTTGAACTCCTCGTCCTTGGGCTCCTTGGCGACGCTATAGAGATTGGGGATAACGAAATACGACGCGCCGTCGTGATGGATGAAGTGCCGCCTGACCCATTCCAGGTCGGCGCCGGGAGCGCGCGCGATCGCCGTCTCAAAGGCACTCGCCAATTGCCGGATGACGGACGGCGGCGGCAAATGCAGCCGGGCTTGCGTCGACGACAGGCCGTCGCGGCGCACCGGGCCAGCGGCTGGCGGATTGAGCAGCGCCAGCGCGAACAGGCCAAGATCAATGCCGATCGTGGCCAGCAGCGCGATCACGTCGCGGCCAGTGATCGGTGTGCCGCCTGAGGTGAAGGCGTTGGGGTCCTTGCCGCCCGAGGCGATATAGACGCCGGCGCCATAGAGGTAGCTGCCAACGTTCGACCATAGGTTTTTGACGGCGTTTGCAACACCCGCCGGACCCTCGTTGAACGCGGCATCGCGCAGGTTCAGAATCGCCGGTTCACTGGCTTGCGCTGCCGCCTGGCGCAAGCGGTCACCCAGGGTCGGATCGTAACAGGAGAAGCCGGGCTTGCCCGGCGCTACGGATACGCTCGCGGCCAAAGCGGTCATCTCAGCCGCCGTCGATTTGCCGAGCTCATTGTTGCGCGCCGCAATGTTGCGGGCACGGCCACGAATGTCAGCGGCCATCGCCTCGAAGTTTGCCTGTCGTTCAGAGGGCGTCGTACCGACCACGCCGGTTGCGGCCTGCCGTAACTTCTCGACGTCGGCCTGCACGGGCGTCAGCCAGGAATTCTGCATGCCGTCGCGCAAGCTGGCCACGCTGTCGCGGACGCTGCGGCGCGCCTGATACAACGGCCCTCGGCCTGAGCCCGATGTGGTGCCGCACGAACCACCACTGGCTTCCTCGCGCGTCATCTGGCCGTCCGACCAGGTGACAACATTGTCGAGCTGCGCGCGCACCGCATCGAGCCGCGCCGCGACGATCGTGCTGGCGTCGCGCGCGTCCTCTTGCAGGCTGGCGAGGCTGGTGCGCGTGGCGTCGACACCGGCGATCAGGCTCCACCAGAAGCCATAGCCGAAGCCGATCGACCAAAGCGCCAGGAACACATAAAGTGGAAACGTCACCAGCCGCTCGGTCCAGCGCCGTTGCGCGCCAAACGTCTCGCGCAAGGCCAGCCACATCAGGAAGGTCAGCGCGACGCAGACCGCGACCACCAGGAAATCCGAGGTAATGGTGACGCCGCCGACGGACTTGCCCTGTTGGCCGGTGGTAGCGGCGACGCCGACAATGAAGTCGTTCATGCCGCTCCAGGTGGCGTAGCCGGCGATGATCAGCAGCATCATCGACGCCAGCCCGATCAGCGAATTGCGCCCGAAGACGTAATCAATGAACCGGCCAAAGCCGTTGCCGACGGCATTCAGCCGGCTGGTTTCCGTGCGCTCTTCGGCCATTGACTGACAACTCCCCCGCCCGATGCCTCAGCGTTAGCGACGTGGCGCTTGCTTGTCCTGGCTTTTCCGCCACGACCAACGCCTGTAGAGTGCACCGCGTGCCACGGCCGCAACACTAGAGAATGAGCGGGATGTGGCCATAGACCTCAGCTCGACCTGAAGAACGATCCTAAGCTCGCGGGATAGCGAGTTGCTGAAGCCATTGGTGTTTTTCCTTTATCTGCGCGAAGTACCGCCATGGAACTCGATCCGGAAGCGCCGTTCGTCTTCGACCGCAAGGACGCCCAAGCTGGCGGCGTGCTGTTGCTTGCCTGCGGGGCGCTGGCGCGCGAGATCGTGGCGCTGATTGAGCTCAACCGCTGGCAGCACATCGATCTGCAGTGCTTGCCCGCGATCTGGCACAACACGCCCGACAAAATTCCAGAGGCAATCCGCGCGCATATTCGCGCCGCCCGGAGCAAGTATGCGCGCATCTTCGTGCTGTACGGCGATTGCGGCACTGGCGGCCGACTGGATGCAGTGTTGGCGGAGGAAGCTGTGGAACGCATCGCCGGCCCGCACTGCTACGCGTTCTTCTCGGGCAATGCGCTGTTCGAAGCGCGCGCTGATGACGACATGACGAGCTTCTTCCTGACCGACTATCTCGCCCGGCACTTCCTCAAGCTGGTCTGGCAGGGCCTCGGGCTCGACCGCCACCCCGAGCTGCTGCCGATGTATTTCGGCAATTACGAGCGGGTCGTGTATCTGGCGCAAACCGACGATCCGGTGCTCGATGCGCAGGCGGAAGCTGCTGCCCGGCAATTGGGGCTGACCTATGAGCGCCGCTTTACGGGTTACGGTGAGTTGGCGGGG
>JANNSA010000317.1:0-9225 GCA_031402115.1 Hyphomicrobiaceae bacterium
GCGCTGCGCTCAGCCGCCGCCGCCAGCTCGTGGAACACGCGGAACAGCCGGTAGGGATCGGCGGAACCAGAGTCGAGGTCATCATCGCCATAGCTGGCGTCGTTGAAGTGGAAGCCCGCCAGCTTGCCGGCGCTGATCAGCCGGGCGACGATCTGCTCGATGTTGACGTTGGGCGCGTGGTGGCCAAGGTCGACAAGGCACCGGGCCTTTTCACCCAGAGCCTGCGCCGCCAACAGGCCGGAACCCCAGTCGGCGATCACCGTGGAGTAGAACGCCGGCTCGTACATTTTATGTTCCAGGAACACCTGCCAACCGGCCGGTAGCGCCGCCACGACTTCCTGCATCGAGGCGACGTAACGATCAAAGGCCTTGGTCAGGTTGGCCTGGCCGGGAAAATTGCTACCGTCAGCGATCCACACCGTCAGCGCCTTGGAGCCGAGCTTGGCGCCGATCTCGATGCATTCCACATTGTGCGCGATGGCTTGCGCGCGCACGCGGGCGTCGCTGTGCGTCAGTGAGCCGAACTTGTACGACAGCACCTGGTCCGGCTGATCCTGGAAGGTGTTGGAGTTGACCGCGTCAAAGCCCAATCCAAGCGCCCGCGCCGTACCAGCCAGCTCCGCCACATCGCTGACCTTGTCCCACGGGAAGTGCGGTGAAACCGTTGGCGTCGCCCGCACCAGTTGGTGGATGGTGGCGCAGTCTTCCAGCTTGTCAAAGATGTGGCGCGGCTCGCCTTCACCCGGAAAGCGGGCAAAGCGCGTACCACCAGTGCCGACGCCCCAGGTCGGGACCGCGACGGCGAAACGGGCAACCGCCGTCGTGATCGCACTGATGTCAATGCCACGCCGCGCCAGCCGGGTGCCGAGCGCCGCGAAGTCCGCCTCATGATCGGCCAGCCGCATGGCATTGCCGTCGGCGATGAGATCAGCGCTGATCCGGTAGCTCATGGTCGGCTCCGATCACATTAAAGCGAGGAAGGGGTCAGGAAGTGCAGCAGCGTGCCCGTCGCGGTGCGGATTTCGCTCCAGGTCGCCACATCGAAGCGGATGATCACCATGCCGGCGGTCGGCAGCTTGCGGGCCAGCGCGCCGATCAAGGCCCGGTCGCCGTCGCGCACTAGGTCGAGCGCCAGCGCGTGCAGACCAGGATTGTGGCCGATCAGCATGGCGTGGCGGAAGCCGGCGGCCAGACCATGCACGTGCCGCAACAGCACGGATGGCGCTGCCAGATAAAGGTCGTTTTCAAGCTCAATGCCCGCCGAGCCGCTCAGGCAAGGCCGCACTAGGTCCAGCGTCTGCGCCGCGCGCACAGCGCTCGAACACAGCACAATGTCCGGCTCGACGCCGAGCCCGAGCATAGCGCCGGCGATGCGCGGCACCGCCTTTTCGCCGCGCCTGGCCAGCGGCCGCTCAAAATCGCCCTGATCCTCGTCAGCCCAATCGGACTTGCCGTGCCGGAGCAGCGTCAGCGTCAGCGGCTCCACCTTGCCATCGGCCGGCAGCTTACTGCGTGGTCGCGACTTCCGCTCGCGCGGCGTGTCCTGCTCAGGTCGCGGTTCCTGCTTAGCCATGACGCGTTCCGCTGCTTTTGCGCGTTGTGCCAGGAGCCAAGTCAACTGGCTCGGGTATGTTGGAGCCGCAAAGTGTGCACGGAAAGCCATCTCCGGCAAGGCTGGAATGGCGGTCGTTCAACCGTACCGCTGACTCATACCCCGCCCCGGCGCCCGGATTGCGCGAAACGGACGGCTTCGTCGGCGGCGCGGAACAAGGCTTCGGCCTTGTTGCGGCACTCGGCCTGTTCCATGTCGGGCACGCTGTCGGCGACGATGCCGGCGCCGGCCTGGACGTGCAGCACGCCGTCTTTGACCAGGCCGGTGCGCAACACAATGCAGGTGTCCATTTCGCCGGCCGCCGAGAAGTAGCCGACGCAGCCGCCATAGGGGCCGCGCTTGTGTGCCTCCAGTTCATCGATGATCTGCATTGCCCGCACCTTTGGCGCGCCCGACACGGTGCCGGCGGGGAAGCCCGCCAGCATGGCGTCGATGGTGTCGCGGCCAGCGGCCAGCAGCCCCTTCACGTTGGAAACGATGTGCATGACGTGGCTGTAGTATTCCAGGAAGAAGCGGTCGGTGACCGTGACCGAGCCAATTTGGGCGACGCGGCCGACATCGTTGCGGCCGAGATCGAGCAGCATCAGCTGCTCGGCGCGTTCCTTCTCATCGGCCAGCAATTCCGCCGCCAAAGCCTTGTCCTGTTCCGGCGTCTGACCGCGCGGCCGGGTGCCGGCGATCGGCCTGATGGTAACCTCGCCATCGCGCACGCGCACCAGGATCTCCGGGCTTGAGCCGACCAGGGCATAGCCGCCGAACTCCAGGTGGAACAGAAACGGTGACGGGTTGGTACGCCGGAGCGCCCGGTACAGCGCGAACGGCGGCAGAGTGAATGGTGCCGAAAATCGCTGCGACAGCACCACTTGGAAAATGTCGCCAGCCGCAATGTACTCTTTCGCGCGGGCGACCATGGCCATGTAGCGGGCAGCCGTCGTGTTGGAAGTCGGCAGCACTGCGCGCGGCTCTACGGAAACTGCCGCTGCCTTGTGCGCAAGCGGGGCTTCCAGCGACCGTACGGCGCCAGCCAACCTGTCAAGCGCCGCCGCATAGGCAAACTCGGGACTGATCCCGGCGTCGCGCCGCACCGGCGTCACTACCGTCATCTCATCCCGCACGGTGTCGAAGATGACGATCAGCGTTGGCCGCATCAACAGGCTGTCGGGCAGTTCAAGCACGTCCGCAGGGGTATCGGGCAACCGCTCAACGAGGCGGATGGTGTCGTAGCCCATATAGCCGAAGATGCCGGCAGCCATCGGCGGCAGGTCGGCCGGCAGATCAATGCGCGATTCCGCCAGAAGCGCGCGCAAACCAGCCAGTGTGCCGCCCGGCTGCGGAACGAAAGCGTCGGCGTCCGTGTCCGGATCGCGGTTGATCGCCGCCTCGTTGCCATGGGCGCGCCAGAGCAAATCCGGCTCGCAGCCAATGATCGAGTAGCGGCCGCGCACGGCGCCACCCTCGACCGATTCCAGCAGGAAGCTGAGCGGCCGTTCGCCCGTCAGCTTGAGATAGGCCGACACTGGCGTTTCCAGGTCCGCCACCAGCCGCGTCCAGACCACCTGCGGCTGGCCGCTGGCATAGCGCGGCGCAAACTCGGCAAGTGCCGGCGTCACCTTTGGCTGCGTGGCCGCGCGCTCACTCATGCGGACCTCTGAGTATTGGCAGCCGATGACAAATTGGATGGACGCAAGTCAGCCAAATCCCACGACCACGGCTCGGCCTGCATATCGGCGTTGCCTTGTTGAACGCCCGAAGTCGTCACAGCGCGCCCTCTCTCTCGAGGCGGAAGGCGATCCGCCACGTGCCGAGCCAGCTGCAGCCGTCATGCGGCCGTGCTTCACAGCCCCGAATCCGGCACTTGGCCGAGCATCCGGGCCATGACAGTCGAGTCGATCGTGACACCAAGTTGCGTGTCGAGCGACTGGAAGTACTGGGCCTGCAGATCGGCGGCCATGACGCCTTGCAACTGCGTCACTAGGCGTTTCTTTTGTTCGTCATCGAGCGGCTTGGGCGGCGTAATCTCGGTCAGCCGCATAACCAGGCGGCCCTTGCTGTCGTCGGTCGAAATGGTGGCGGCACCATCCTTGGCGAGCGCATAGGCCAGCTTGACGGCGCTGCCCGGCAGGTCGTCGCTGTTCTGACGGCGGGTGAAGGCCTGCGAGGTCTTCACTGTCAGGCCAAACTCAGTTGCCAGCTTCTTCATGTCCTCGCCGGCGTTGGCGCGCGTCACCAGGGCGCGGCCGGTCTCGGTCAGCGCTTTGATTGTTTCGGCGTTTAACCAATTCGTCTTCACGGCATCCTTGACTTCGTCATAGGTCTTCTGCCGGGCCGGCAATACCTCGGCCACTTCGACCCAAACATAGCCCTGATCGCCCAGACTGATCGGCTCTGATTCGACGCCAACGTCCTTGCCGAAAGCCACCTGAAGCACCTGCGCGCTGCCAGCGATGGTGACCTCCTTGCCATCGGGCGCCATACTGCGAGCATCAACGCCAGCAACTTCCACGAAGTCGAGATTGGCGGCTTTGGCGATGTCCTTCAGCGTCATGGCGGCGGCGCGCTTGTCTTCCACATCGACCACCAGGCTCGTCAATTGCTTGATCGCGCCGCTAAGCTTCAGCTTGTCTTCAACTTCGGTCTTGACCTCGTCGAGCGTCTTCTGTGTCGCGGGCTTGATGTCGCGCGCGCGCAAGATGGACACCGCTAGGTCGCCTTCCACTGGCGGTGTGAAGGTTTGGGCGCCGAAACTGAAAGCCGCTTCCGCAGCCTTGGGGTCGAGCAGCTTGTCCTTGGTAATGACGCCGCGCGCGATGTCCTGGGCCGTGCGTCCTGCCGCCTTGGCGACGTCGATGAAGTCCTTGCCAGCCTGCAACTCGGCGTGAGCCTTCCGCGCTGCCGCCAGGTCCGCGAACACTATTTGCTCGATGTTGCGGGTTTCTGGTGTGCCGTAGTCGGCTTTGGTGGCTTCGTAGGCGGCCTTCACCTCGTCGGCACTTGGCTTGATCGCTGTCTTCAGCTTCTGCGGGTCGGCGACCAGCAGCGTCAGCCGGCGATATTCCGGCGCCATGTAATCGGCCTTGCGCTCCTCATAATAGGCTTTCAGTTTGACCTCGTCAGGCGTCTCCGGCTTCTTGGCCTTATCTTCCGGCACAATGAAGTAGTCGATCTTGCGTTGCTCGCCCTGAAAGCGGTTGACGGCATCCAGCATCGTTACCGGCACCACCGGTGCGGCGCCGACCGTGTCCATCATCTGGCTGCGCACGGCTTCGAGGCGCTCCGCGGCAAAGAAGTCAGACTCGCTCAAGCCCATATCCTGCAGGCGCAGTTTGAACGTGGCGCTGTCGAAACTGCCATCGGCCTTATTCAGACCAGCGGTTTTCTGCACGCGCTCGAACACCGCCTGCTCGCTGTAACTCAGGCCTAGTTGCCGCGCATGCTCATCGAGCTTCAGCTTGGCCAGTACCCGTTGATCCAAACCGATGCGCCGGGCGTCCTCGCTGGAAATCCTCTGGCCGGTTTCCTGGCTGAACTTGCGCACTTCCTCCTCGAAGCGGCGGGCGTACTGAACAGTCGTCACCGACGACCCGCCAATTCGCGCCAAATTGGTCGAACCAATGCTGGTGAAGTCACTTTGCACGCCCCACAGCACAAAGCTCAAGACCAGCAGGCTGAGCAAGATGCGCACGGTCCAGCCGCGAAGTGCCTGACGAAAAGCTTCCATGATTGTCTGTTCCTCGACGATCGCGTATCAGCGCCGCCACGACCAGAGTAGGGGGATAACCCCTGCGCTGGTCATCTCAGTTGCGAGGCGGCACCCTAAAGTGTGGTGCGCCGTGCCGCAAGTCATCGCCGCTGGCCCCAGTTCGAAGGCCAATGGTTCGAAGGCCAATGGTTCGAAGGTCGAGTGTTGGTAGTTCAAGCGTGGGGTTGTACGGCATGGGTACGGCGGGGGTACGGCCATTGGTGGCCGGCAATTGGAAAATGAACGGACTGGCGGCAGCCGGAGCCGAGATCGATGCGATGGCGGCGGGCTTGGACGGCGCCGCATGCGATGTCCTGGTCTGCCCGCCAGCGACGCTGATTATGGGGTTCTCGCACTTGTATGCTCGCAAGGGCATCCAGATTGGCGCGCAGGATTGCCATGCGGCCGCGACGGGCGCGCATACGGGCGACCTATCAGCGGAAATGCTGGCCGGGGTCGGTGCCACAGCGGTTATTGCCGGGCATTCGGAGCGGCGTGCCGATCATGGCGAGACTGATCGTGACGTTCGCGCCAAGGCATTGGCTGCCTATCGCGCCGGCCTCACCGCCATCATCTGCGTCGGTGAAACCGCCGGGCAGCGTCGCGCTGGCCTGACCCTCGATGTCGTCAAACGGCAATTGCTGGGCTCGGTGCCCGATACCGCGACCGCCGCCAACACCGTCATCGCCTATGAGCCGGTCTGGGCGATCGGCACCGGCTTGGTGCCGACGGCAAGCGACGTGGCCATCGTGCACGCCGCCATCCGTGACGCGTTGGGTGCGTCAGGATCGCACATGCGCATCCTCTATGGCGGTTCGGTAAAGCCTAGCAATGCCGCCGAACTGATGGCAATCGCGCATGTCGATGGCGCCCTGGTTGGCGGTGCCAGTTTGAAAGCCATCGATTTTCTTGGCATAATAGCGGCCTATCGGGCCTGAGCCGCCGTTTGTAGTGTGGAGTAGCCTGTTGATGCCGCGTCGATTGTGTATCGCGTCCGTTATGCTGCTGGCGCTGGTGGCGCCAGCATTGGCGGTACCGCTTGAGCAGCCGCAATGCGTGACGCTAGAGAGCGAACAAAAGGTGCTGGAGGCTGAGGGCGTTGAAGGCGTGCTGGCCAAAGGGCCGGAATGGGCCAAGGCCAATCTCGCCGAGGCCGACCGGACCAAGCTGGTGCACTATCTCGACGTCAAGGAACTGGTGCTGTTCCGTTGCCCGAGCCTGCGCTCAGTGGTGCAGCCGGACCCGGCGGCAGGCGACACGATCTATGGCCCACCCGAGCTTGAGAAGTCCAAGGCCGCGGCCACCAAACCAGTCCGCCAGGCCAACAAGAAGCCGTCCAAGAAGGCGGCTCGCAAGGCTGCGGCTCCCGTAGCAGTGCCTGCGGTTCCGGTGGTGGAACCTGCCGCGCCAACACCCTAGGCTGGCGTAGCAGCGCTCCCGCGCTTTGGAACAGGACGGTTAGACTGGAAAACTGGGCGCGCATTGTGTATCAAGCGGCCGACAACCCTCATTGAACTCCTCCGATACTAGGCCAATCATGCAAGAATTCCTGCTCGTCATTCACATCATCATTTGCGCCGTGATGATCGGCGCCATCCTACTGCAGAAGTCCGAGGGCGGTGCGCTCGGCATGGGCGGCGGCGGTGGCGGCGGCTTCATGACGGGGCGCGGCCAGGCTAATTTCCTGACCCGGGTGACGGCTGGACTGGCGATCGCCTTCTTTGTCACCAGCGTGCTGTTGACCGTGTTGGCGCAGCGCGGTGGCGGGGGCGAAGGCATTCTGGACCGGCTGCAGCGTGGCAATGCCCCGCTGACTGGAACGACACCGGCGTCACCAGCGCCTACGGGCCAAACGCCAGCAACCGGCGGCGGCATCCTCGACAAGTTGCAGAACCCGCCGGCCGCGCCAGCCACGCCGTGAGGACAGTCTACCAAAGTTCCGCAATCCGTCGCTAAACCGGAGAGCGGCCATGTAGGGTGCGAAAGGCCTTCTTCAGGCCGTATCGCACCACGAACGGCCGCAGCGCCAGCCTCTGGTGCGATACGGCGAAGACACCTTTCGCACCCTACGTTTGGCACCTGCACTCTTCTCGTGAAGAACGGGGCCAGTGAACCGCCTTGCCCTGGCAATAAGCCGCACGCAGCAGAAATGACTCTGCGACTCACGCCGGCATGACTAAGTTCGAGGCCCATGGCGCGGTATGTTTTCATCACTGGCGGCGTGGTCTCTTCGCTTGGCAAAGGGCTCGCATCCGCCGCACTCGGATCGCTGTTGCAATCGCGCGGTTATCGCGTGCGATTGCGCAAGCTGGATCCTTATCTGAACGTCGATCCGGGCACCATGAGCCCGATCCAGCACGGCGAGGTCTTCGTTACCGATGACGGTGCCGAAACCGATCTTGATCTCGGGCACTATGAGCGCTTTACGGGCATCTCCGCATCACGCGCGGACAACATCACGACCGGGCGCATCTATCAGCAGATTATCGCCGCCGAACGGCGGGGCGACTACCTCGGCGGCACCGTCCAGGTGATCCCGCATGTCACCGACGCCATCAAGGCGTTCGTGCGCGAGGGCAATGACGGCGTTGATTTCGTGCTGGTGGAGATCGGTGGCACCGTCGGCGATATCGAGGGCCTGCCGTTCTTCGAGGCGATCCGCCAGCTTGGCAACGATCTGCCGCGCGGCGACAGCGTATTCATCCATCTGACGCTGATCCCATGGATTCCGAGCGCCGGCGAACTCAAGACCAAGCCGACCCAGCATTCCGTCAAGGAGCTGCGATCGATCGGCATCCAGCCGAACATTCTGCTGTGTCGTTGCGACCGCGAGGTGCCGGCCTCGGAGCGCCGCAAGATCGCGCTGTTCTGCAACGTGCCAGAAGCTGCCGTGATCCAGGCACTCGATGTCGGCAACATCTACGCCGTGCCTGAAGCCTACCACCGCGAGGGGCTCGACGCGCAAGTGCTGGCGGCATTCGGTATTGCCGACGCGCCGGCGCCCGATCTCAGCCGCTGGCAGCGCATCACCAATCGCATCGAACAGCCGGAAGGCGAAGTGACGATCGCCATTGTCGGCAAGTACACGGGGCTGAAGGACGCCTACAAATCGCTGTCAGAAGCGCTCGTGCATGGCGGCATTGCCAACAAGGTGCGCGTCAAGCTCGATTGGCTCGACAGCGAGATTTTTGGACACCAGGACCCTTCGCCGTTCCTTGAGCAAGTCGACGGCATCCTGGTGCCGGGCGGCTTTGGTGAGCGCGGCACCGAGGGCAAAATCAATGCCGCTCGCTTCGCCCGCACACGGGGGGTGCCCTATTTCGGCATCTGCTTCGGCATGCAAATGGCGGTCATCGAAGCCGCGCGCGCGGCTGGCATCGCCGAAGCCGGCTCAACGGAATTCGGACCGTGCCCGGAGCCGATCGTCGGTCTGATGACGGAATGGTTGAAGGGCAACGAGCTGGAACAACGCAATGCCGCCGGCGATCTCGGCGGCACGATGCGGCTCGGCGCTTTCGATGCGACGCTGACCGAGGGCAGCAAGGTTGCCGGCATCTACGGCGCAACGCGCATCTCCGAACGCCACCGGCATCGCTACGAGGTCAACATGGCCTATCGCGAGCGGCTGGCAAAGACCGGCATGGTGTTCAGCGGCGTCTCGCCCGACGGCCTGCTGCCCGAGATCGTGGAAATCCCGGCGCATCCCTGGTTCGTCGGCGTGCAGTTCCACCCCGAACTGAAATCCCGCCCTTTCGAACCGCACCCGCTATTCGCCAGCTTCATCGCCGCCGCCCGCGACAAGAGCCGGCTGGTGTAGGCGGCCAACGCGGCCGGCAGGGTCTACTTCAGTTACCGGCGGGCCGAGCGCCTGAAG
>JANNSA010000318.1:0-4547 GCA_031402115.1 Hyphomicrobiaceae bacterium
CCAGCAGCGGAAAGCCAACGCCGGACAGCGCCAGCCCGGTCCAGATCCCACCGCGCGTGCCAAGACGTGCTACTGCAAAGCCGGCCTGCGGCGTGGTGAAAATCGAGGGCAGGAAAACGAAATAGACGTAGCCGAGTTGCATACGGTCGAGGCCGAGCGGCGGCGCGGCCAGAACGAAATTGACATAGGTGAACGTGCCAATGAAGGCGAACAGGATGCAGAATCCGATCGCAAATGTCGCCAGCAAGGGGCCATTGCGCAGATGCTCGCCCATCGCCGCCCACGGCGATCGGTGCGGTTCGCTCATCGTCTTCATTTTCTGGGCGCTGTCGATGGTGAAGTAGACTAGGATGGCACCGGCAAGATTGAGCGCGGCAAACAGGATGAAATTGCCCGTGATGCCGAGATATTCGGCGGCGGCGGCAGCCGCCAGCCGCCCGACCAGATTGGAGGCGACATTGCCAGTGATGTAGGCGGCAAACGCACCGGCCTGGTCCATGGCGCTGATGCGCTCGCCGAGATAGGCCAGGGTCAGTGTGAACGCCGCCGCCATGCACAGACCCTGGGCAATGCGCAACAGGGCAAACACTGTTAGATTGGGCGCGAATGCGAGCAGGACGGTCGGGATTGCGAGCAACGCAAGGCTCACGATGATGCCTTGCCGCCGGTCGATACGCGCACTGAACAAGGCGACCGCCAACGCGGCGATCGCCATGCCCAATGTGCTGGCATTGACCGCCAGGCCGACCATGCCGGGGGTCGAATTGTAGCGTTCGACCAAGGATGGCAGGATCGCCTGGGTGGCGAACAGATCGACCAGCGTCAAGAACGCGGTCACACCGATGATCGTATTGCGCGCGAGCGCTCCTGCCGACGGATGATCGTGCTGCGCAACCGTTGAACCGGGAGCCGCCATGGTGAAAACCTCAGTGGTTGGGTTGGAACGAAAACGGCGCCCCGGAGACCTCCGGAGCGCCGTTCAGAACGTGCGCCAGAATGCGGCGCTTACATCATATCGCCGTCCTTCATGCCGACCGGGAACAGATCATTCGAGATCAGCACGACCGGCTTGTCGGTGTTGTTCTTCCACCAATGCTTGACCATCTGGTTCTCAACAGCAACTTCGCCTTCTTTGTGCTCAAGCGGCACGGCGCAGGTGCTGCGGTACTCGGTGATCCCGCCTGAAACGACATAGATCAGGGCCGGACGGTCGGCGTGATCGTGCCACGGCACCACGCCACCGGGCTGTACGACGAGGCGGCGTGAGCGGAACAGGCGGCCCGCGACCGCAATCGGCTCCTTGGCAAGGTCGAGGCTGGCCAGCACGTCGTCGGTGACGCCGCTCG
The DNA here is from genome assembly GCA_031402115.1 of Hyphomicrobiaceae bacterium. Classification (GTDB taxonomy): domain Bacteria; phylum Pseudomonadota; class Alphaproteobacteria; order Rhizobiales; family Hyphomicrobiaceae; genus JANNSA01. Next base: position 1,347 of record JANNSA010000318.1, read on the forward strand.
CTGGCGCATCGCTCTGCGCCATGACATCGACGCCGACCTTATCGGCTGGGCATTCAGCGGCATTGGCTGCGGTCAGACCGCCCGCCATTACGAAGGCACCGGCAAGGATCACTGTCTTCAGGCTGGCGATGGTTTTGCTCATGATCTCGATCTCCACGGGTTGACTGTTGGCAGCGCCGATGTCCGGTGCCGCCTGAAACCGAAGATGCCCCGTGGCGCGCCCAGTTTGAAATATTGGCTGCCTCCCAATTCGATAGCTCAATGCTATGGGCGGCGTGTATCGTGAAGGGGGCACATCGTTCATCTTCGCCGTCACTGACAGAGACTCGATGTCGTCGACCGTGCCTGGCGAAGATGAACAATGTGTCCCCGTCCCTTAGGCCCATAGCCCAAGCCTATGAATATGCGAGCCACCCGATATTTCAGATCGCGGCGCGCTGCTGACATCCTCGACGGGAAGCCAAGGCATGGAGCGCTTGGCAACATGTAAGGATGGAGACCGTCATGACCGCCAAATTTTCGAGAACCCTCTTCGGCGCACTGCTCGCGCTGGTTCTGTCATTCGCTACGGCCCATACCGTTCAGGCCGGCAGCACGCAGCCGCCGGCCATCGGCGATGGCGTGGTGCGCAGCAAGAGTGCCTTTCCGTTCGCCGAGACCGTGACAAGGCTGAAGCAGGACATCGCCGGCAAGGGCATCATGTTCTTCTCCGAGATCGACCAGGCCAAGCTCGCTTCCGATGCCAAGATCATGCTGAAACCATCGACCCTGCTGGTCTTTGGCAATCCGGCGCTGGGCACGCAATTCCTGACCTCGAACCCCTATTCCGGCCTCGACTGGCCGGTGCGCCTGCTGGTCACCGAAGATGAGACGGGGCAGGTTTGGACCACCCACACGGACTTCGCCACCATCGCGCAACGGCACCGGATCACGGACCGCGAGGCGGCATTCAAAATGGCGTCTGAAGTGATTGGTTCGATCACCTCGAGCGTGGCGAACAAGTAACGTGCAAGATGCGCCGGCCAACGAAATTTCGCGGGTTCGGCGCATCCCGCTGCTATGCAAGCTGAATGGTGTACAACGGCACAATCGAACCGGCGCCAACCTTCATGAAAACGCTATCAGACATTTTTACTGAAGCCGCTGCGCTGGACGGGCTGCTGTCGCAGCGGCTGACGCATTTTGACCGGGGCTTGTGCGAGATCAGCCCGGCCTGGTCAGCGGCCCATGACGCATTGGTCGAGCGACTGCGTGCCGCCGAAGCCGGCTCAGGAGCACCGGACATCGGCGAGCCATTCCCAGACTTTTTGCTGCCGGATGATCGCGGCCAGCTTGTTTCGCTGGACGACGTGCTCGCCACGGGGCCGGCGGTCATCAGCTTCAACCGCGGCCATTGGTGCGAGTACTGCCAATTGGAGCTGCGGGCACTGCAAAACGTGCTCCCCGCCGCCACCGCTGCGGGCGCATCGATCATCGCCATCACGCCGGAACTGTCCGCAAACGCAGCAATCTGCAAGGTCAAAAATAGACTCGCGTTCCCAGTGTTGTGTGATGTCGATCTTGGTCTGACGCTGTCGCTTGGCCTCGCCATACCAATCGGCGAGCGCGTTGCCGGACTGCTGACCATCGACGGCATTTGCTTGCCGAAATTGCATGGCGGCGCCGGCTGGCTGCTGCCGATCCCAGCAACCTTCGTGGTCGCGCAAGACGGCCGCATTACCGCCCGCCATGTTGATCCCGATTTCCGGCGCCGCATGGAGCCTGCTGACATCCTTGCCGCGCTCGCGGCCGGCTGACGACACCGGGCGCGCGCCACGCCTGGCACAACTCAAGGGCAACCGGGGTCAGGCACTTACGCGTTGCATGCCGTATGCCGCAACGACTTCCAGCAACGCGTCAGTGCCTGACCCCGACTTGCTTTCGACTTGCTTTCGCGCGATCGGCCATCCAACTCAATGCCTTGCGGCTATCGAATGCGTGCCTGATCGATATTTCCCTATCGCCGCGCCATGCCGCAAATTGTTGTCATGACGATCCCAGGCAACCCGCCCCCCGGATCCATGAGCAACTGGAGGCAATCATGGCCATGGCGCCCCATGCAGCCAAACCGGCAAGGGCATTGCGCGAGGACCTTGCCGGTAAACCGGCCATCGTCACCGGCTCGACCAGCGGCATCGGCCTGGGCATCGCCCGCGCCTTTGCGGCAGCGGGCATGCCCGTGATGCTGAACGGTTTCGGTGATGCCGTCGAGATCGAAGCGACTCGGGCCGGGCTTGCTGATGAGTTCGACGTCACCGTCCTGTACTCGGCCGCCGACATGACCAAGCCTGACCAGATCGCCGGCATGGTGGAACAGGCCCAGGTTGCGTTTGGCTGGGTTGAAGTCCTGGTCAACAATGCCGGCATCCTGCATATCGGCCCCGTCGAAACCACATCCGCGGCGCAATGGGAGGCGGTGCTCGCTGTTAATCTGTCGTCCGCCTTCCACGCCATCCGAGCGGCGCTGCCGGGCATGAAGGCAGTCAAAGCGGGCCGCATCATCAATGTCGCGTCGGCGCTCGGGCTCGTCGGCGCCGCGGGCTACTCCGCCTACGCCACGTCCAAACATGGCACCATGGGCCTGACGAAGTCCGTCGCCTTGGAGGTTGCCGAGCACGGCATCACGGTCAACGCTATTTGCCCCGGCTATGTGCTGACACCGCTGGTCGAACGCGAAATCGCCAGTGCGGCCAAGGCGGGAGGCATCTCGTTTGAGGCCGCCGCCAAAGCCGCGCTGGCAACCGGCCAGGCCAATGGCCGCTTCGTCACCTCTGAGGAAATTGGCAGCCTGGCCGCCTATCTCGCAAGCTCCGCGGCCGCCTCGATCACCGGTGCCGCGATCCCCATCGATGGCGGTTGGACCGCCCGCTGACACACGATCAATCAGGGAGACTATCATGCAGACCTCGTCACCGAATTTTCCTGAACTTGCCGGCAAACCAGCCATTGTCACCGGCTCGACCAGCGGCATTGGCCTGGGCATCGCCCGCGCTTTTGCGGCGTCCGGCATGCCCGTCATGCTGAACGGCTTTGGCGATCCTGCGGCGATCGAGATGACGCGGGCGGAGCTAGCCAAAGAGTTCGGCGTCAAAGTTGCATACTCGTCGGCCGACATGACCAAGCCGCACGAAATCACCGCCATGGTCGAGGAGGCGCGCGCCG
>JANNSA010000319.1:0-2279 GCA_031402115.1 Hyphomicrobiaceae bacterium
GTTGGGTTTTACAATGACGTCGGTGGATATACGCTCGGTCGCGTGTGGTCGCCTGTCGATCATGGGACCGGCAAGCCCGACGTGAGTGCTCTTCCCTTTGCTCAAGGCACGGTCGTCGCCAAGCTGCTTTTCACGGAGGCAACCGACACCGAAGTAGCCCTACTGGTCGGTGCGCCGACGATACAAGCGAATATCAATGTGCGGTCAAACCCGACCGATACCGCTTGTCCCGACAACACGGTTGCCCGAGCACCGGGCATACTTCGATTGCTCCAAATTGACGTCGCGGTGCGTGATGGTCGTGCCGTCCCCACTGGTTGGGTTTTCGGCACGTTCGTGTTCGACGGACGCAAACCCGGCACCGACCCCTGGGCCAAGCTTTCTCCGGTGGGCTTGATGTGGGCCAATGATCCTAATCACAGTGATGCCGACGCCCAGCAGGGCAAGAAGCCGAGTGAAAGCGTTGTGCTGTCCGATTTTGGCCTGGGACGCGATTTCGGCCGCGGCGGGCGCATGAATGGACCGGTCGACAATCCGATCTCGGCCTGTATCTCCTGTCACATGACCGCGCAATGGCCCAACCCTGCGCCCGTCACGCCAGCCGCCAATGCTCAATGGGACCGCGCTAGCTGCTGGTTCCGCAATTTGGACCCGACGACACCGTTTGGGTTACCGCCGTCAAACACGACGACGTGTGGAACAATCCCGTCCCCTTCGCTAGTGTCTCTCGACTTTTCGTTACAGTTGGCGGTCGGCTTGCGAAACTACGCGCGCGAGGCAGGCCCGTTCTCGACGACGTTCTCTGTCGATGAACTTAAAGCGTCACGCTCGGCTGATAAGGCCACTTTCAAGGTGGATGGCATCGAGAGTTTCCCGATCAACCGAGAGGGCGAGGAGTAAGTTTCACTTCGAGCAACGCTGGTGCTGCGCCTCACGGCAATTGGGTGGCCAGTCCGCTTCGCTCAGAAATTTTCAGCGGATAGTCAAGAAATGGAACGACCATGCTGAAGACTTTGGTTCGCGATCGTGCCGTCATCATCGGCCTCATTCTCTACGCGTTGATCGTTCTTCTCCCGCCGCAGACCTCTGAAGTCTTCCGCGTGATGCTCACGGCCGTTGAGCCCTTGTATCGTGTTGTCTGGATGGTTGTTTGGCCGGCCCTGCTGGTCAGTCTATTTCTCGTGCTCGCCTGCATAGTCGTTCTCGATAGCGACATTCACGATGAAAAACTCGATCGGGATCGGTCCTGGATACTGCCCGCCATTCTCGCCTTAGCTCCGCCACTTGCGACGGCGCTTGCAGTATATCTTGCTGCTTTGACGCTAAGGCCAGATCAGCAGAAGCAAGCGGCTGTCGTTGCAGGCGTATGCGTGGTTGCGAGTTTGCTCGCAGCTATTGCGGCCGGACAAATGTCAAAACGCGCGACTAGCCTGCTCGAGACGCATACCGAGTTGGCTAGGTACGGACGTTATGGGGCGCTTGCAGCCCTCTTGATGCTGCTGGGTGCGGCGCTCGCCGTACCCTACCGTGGCGGTGAGGCTGTGGTAGCGCTGGCTCAACTGGCTGGGCCGCTGCTTTTGATCGCGATATTTGTCTCTGCTTTGGCGGTTGCCTTGAGTTTCCTGACCAGAATTTTCCGTGAGACGCGTGTGCCGATACTCACGCTCGTGGTCGCCGCCGTCACTTTGTTCGACCTGTCTGGGATCAACAACAATCATCAAATTCGCCCGTTAAATAATCAAGCGCAACCCGAACTACGCACCATCAACGCCGCGACGCTTGAAACATGGCTGCAAAAGCGCACGGATCACGAGGCTTACAAGGACAAGCCTTACCCGATCATTCTCGTCGCCGCGCAGGGCGGCGGGATCTATGCCGCTTACCACACCGCAACGGTGCTGGCAGGCTTGCAAGAAGCGTGGCCGGAATTCGGCGACCACGTTTTTGCGGTGAGCGCGGTCTCGGGTGGCAGCATTGGGACCTCGCTTTACGTCTCGCTGGCGCAGAAAATTCAAAACAATGAATTGCAGTGCCCCGGCAACCCGAAACCAAAAATGCAGGATCTGGTCGATAAATACTTTTCCAACGATCTCCTGTCCCCACTCCTGCTCATGGGACTGTTTCCAGATTTTGCGCAGCGCTTTTGGCCTCAAGGAAACAACAAGTTCGATCGTGCCCTCGGGCTTGAGTACGCTCTCGAACAAGCCTGGGCCAAGCTCGCGAAAGACTGCGCCATCAAGGGACCAAATCCCTTCACGTCTGGATTCGGCGATTTATTT
>JANNSA010000320.1:0-2402 GCA_031402115.1 Hyphomicrobiaceae bacterium
GCCAGGCCAAACAGCACGGCGTAAGCGACGGCGTGGCCTGCCTCGTGCACGCTGACATTGGCAACCACGTCTTCCAGGTTGCGCTCGCGCACCTTATCGAGCCGGCCGGTGAACGGCAGGCGCGTTTCGCCACCGCCGAGCTTGGCCACAAGCTCGTGGCTGCCCGGCTGGTAGTCCATGTCGATGCGCTTGTAGCCCTCGGTGATCGCCTGGAACAACAGCTTCGACAGGTTGCGTTCGAGGATGTCGATCACCGACGAAAACACCGGCCGCACGCCCTGTACGGGGAACACGCCATTGCGATAAATCAGCGCGTGGATCTCTGGCGAGATCTTCAGCGTGATGCCGAAGCGCTCCTTGGTGGTGGCAATCACGCGCTCCATCTCGCGCTTGATCAGTTCGGCGAAGTCCGCCTTGGTCAAGCTGCGGTAGATCAGGTGGATGTTACCAAAGCGCGCAACCTGTTCCGGTTTGAAGCGTCGCGTCAGCGCGTTCTTGATGTCGACGACGCTGATCTTCGAGGTGAAAGCGTGGAAAATGTCAGCGTCGACGTCGGATTCCGAGGTGGCATTGGCCATCGAGAACGCTTCGTCGAGATTGCCCGAGACGATCACTAACGATTTGGAATGGTCGACTGGCTCGTAGATCACCTTGCGGGTACGCACGTCGCGCATCTTGTCGATGAGATTGGTGCGCGACATCGTCGAAATGTCCTCGACGCTCTCGGCCATGGCCAGAACCTTCTTCATGTTCTGGGCTTCCCAGAAGTTCAGCGTCGGATCGATTTCCACTTCCTCGCCGGCTTCTTTGCGCCGGCGGTTATCACGGATCGTGTACTGGTAATCAGCGATCATCATATCGAGGTTGTCGCGGCCACGCTTAGCCAGCCGGCCGTCCGACAGCAGCTCCCAGAAGTCCGAGAAACGCGTGCGCGGCAGCGGCGCGCCCTGATGGTCGATCGTGTTGAAGCGCTGCAATTCATCAAACAGCAGGATCTTCGGCTCGCTGTCGTTCATGGCGTTCTGTTCAAGCACCGCCGTGATTGACGAGAAGTAAGAGGTTTCGTCCGTGTTCGACATTTCGACTTCGACGAAGCGGTCCTGCAATTCCAAGCTCTTAACTAGCTTGCGGATCAGGTCGGTCTTGCCGACGCCAGTCATGCCCCACAGATTGATGATCACCGGCCGCGCCAGCACTTCCGGCATGACGTACCAGACGCGCATGGAATCGATCAGGTCATCGATGATGGCGTTGATGCCAACAAACGCCTGCTTCAGCGACACGCTCGTGGCTTCCAGTTTCTCATTGCGGCGGCGGATCGCGTCGCGATCAAACTTAATCGACATGCTTGGGCTCGGATGTGAGGAAGGCGGACGAAGCCGGCAACCACGGCTGCGCCGCACGGGACCGGCTTAGGGTTTGAACAACGCAGGCAGGCGCCAAGGCGTCCTGTCGCAGGCTCGGCGCAGTTGACGGGACCACGCGCTTTTGTATTGCTGATTGCCGGGCAAGCAAGCCCTGGCAGCGCCGCATTGCCGTCGACTCGCAAAGATGGTTAGGGGCAGCTCGACGTGGGGACTGATCAATGCGGCTGATGCACCTGTTCTTTTCACTGCACGGCCGGATCGGCCGGACGCGGTTTTGGGCTGGCTTGATTGGCGTCGCCCTGTTGGGCTCTGCGCTCGGGGCCTATCTCTTGAGCGAGATGTTTGGTCAGGATTATGGCGCGCTTGAACCAACGGCGCTGGCCAAGCCGGCGCAGCAGCTGATGGCGCTGATCTCCCTGATTTTGCTTTACCCCGTTCTCGCGATCGTCACCAAACGGTTGCATGACCGGGGCCGTGGCGCCTGGAGCGCCTTGCCCGTCGTACTGGCCGGCCTGGCGCCCGCCGCCGCCGTTCTCGCTGGCCTGGCTCCGCGTCTCAGCGCAGTGCTGGCCGGCGCTGGCAGTCCGTTGGAGATTATTGGCCTTGCCCTGTACGGACTGCTGCTGCTGACGATCGTCATCGACCTTGGTTTCCTGCCGGGTCAGAACGGCGTCAACCGCTTCGGTGCCGACCCCCAAGTGCACTGATCGCCCCATGCCGCATAGCATTCCGTCACCACCGTCAATCGAGGCCTTCGCCGGCATCGATGGCCTGACAGCTCGTTTCGACGGGCTGTTGATCGACATCTGGGGCGTGCTGCATGATGGCCGGCAGGTGTTCCCTGGCGTGCTCGATGCACTGACCCGGCTGGGACACCAGAGCATCGGACGGGTGCTTCTGTCCAACTCATCGCGGCCGGCGGACATGTTGGCGCACATGCTTGAGCGCTTCGGCGTGCTGCCCTCGCACTACGACGCCATCGTCTCCTCGGGCGAGGCCTGCAAGGTGGCGCTGGAGCGCATGCGCGATCCACTG
>JANNSA010000321.1:0-19973 GCA_031402115.1 Hyphomicrobiaceae bacterium
CAAGCTGAAAAGCGCCGGCTGGAACCACGACATCATGCTGGAAATGCTCGGCCGAATAAGTCAAATGCGATAGCCCTGCCCGGCTCACCATTCAAAGCATCGATGATACCTGAGATAGGGTCGCCCGTCAGAGCAACAGCGATGGATGGCTAATACCAACGATCAAAGGTTCCAACTCGCTGCGGCGCGCGCGCCGAGCCGGGCCGGCTGATGGTGAGGAGAGCGCTCTTGGCGCTCGTCTCGAACCATACGCCACCAGCGCCGGAAGTGCCACGGCGACCAGCCGTGCGGCTTGGATAGTGGCGCCGATTGGCGTACTCCGTCCGCGCGGCCAATCCTTCGAGGCTCGCGAAGGGCTCGCACCTCAGGATGCGGCTTCGCGCGGCGCGGCGAACGACTAATCGCCCTGTACTGGCGAACCAGAACTTGAAGTTGCCGCCACAGGTAGCTTCTTTCGCACGCCGGCTGACGCCCGCCATCGCCGCTATCTGAACCGCTCGGGCATCTGCTCGTGGAACGGGAAACTCGCGAAATAGGGCCGCGCTTCCATCAGGACGCGGGCGAACGATGGGCGCTGTTCCAACCGGGTGAAGTAAGCCGCGAGGCTGGCGTGGTCCGGCGGGAATGGCTCCAGGATACCGGCGAAAAACAGGGCCGGCGCAGCGGCGCAATCGGCGATGCTGAACTGATCGCCAATCGCCCATTGGCGGCCACGCATCCGTGCCTCGATCATGCCGTAGGCCATTGCTAAGTTCGCTCGTGCCTCGGCAACGCCGTGTGGATCGCTGGCGCCGGCCGGGCGCAGGCGATCGAGCACGATCTTCTGCATCGGCGCGCTGACATAGAGGTCGAAGAAGCGGTCCAACAGCCGCGCTTCCAGGCGCAGTTCCGGATCGTCCGGCAACAGTGGCGACAGGCCGGGATAGTGTTGCTCCAGGTATTCCAAGATGATGCTGGTTTCCGGGATGGTGCGGTCACGGGCGTCGTCGCGCAACACTGGCATCTTGCCGACCGGCCACAGCGCCAGGAAGCGCGCACTGTCGGCGTCGTTGGCCAGATCGATCCGGCGCGGCTCGAACGGCGTTGCGTTTTCATAGAGCGCGATCAGCACCTTGTGGCAGTACGAGGCGAGCGGATGGGTGTACAGCGCGAGTGTCATTCTGCCTTCTCGCAATTGATCATCCAGGGCGTGCTGAAGCGATCGGCCAGCATGCCGAAGCGATGCGCCCAGAAGGTCTTGCCGATCGGCATGCGCACCTCGCCACCCTTGGCGAGCGCGGCGAAGACGCGCTCGGCCTCATCACCATCGCTGAAGCTCAACGATACCGAATGGCCGCCAACCGGTTGACTCATTTCGGGCGGCATGTCGGAGCCCATCAGCGCTTTGCCACCGATATCGAGGCGGGCGTGCATGATCAGGTGCGCGGACTCCTTGGGTATGCTGGCGCCGTCCGGCGTTTCGCCAAACGTCGACATCATCGTGACGGTGCCGCCGAGGATTTCCGCATAGGCAGTGATCGCCTGCCGGCAATTGCCGTGGAACAGCAGATAAGGCGTGATTGCTTCGATCTTGGCGGCGTTGCCGCGAGCCTCGATCACCGCGCGCTGACGCTCCTCCTGGGCACGCAATTCCTGCGTCGTCGCCGCACCGAAATCATCCATCTCGAACACCGGCCGGATTTCTAGTTCGCTGACGCCTGGCATCGGATTCGGCGCCTGCTTGACCCAATCGATCGCCGTATTCAGGTCGCTGGCCTCGAACAGCCAATAGCCAGCGATCAGGTTCTTCGGCGTTGGGAACGGCCCGTGCGTGACTGTGCGCTCTTTGCCGGAGAATTTCACCCGCGCGCCCTCGGAACTCGGCTTCAAGCCTTCGCCCGATTGCATGACGCCGGCCGCGAGCAGCTTGTCGTTATAGACGCCCATGTCGCGCAGCAGTGCCTCTTTAGGCATCTCGCCGGCTTCGGAATGTTTATCGGCCTTGACGATGACCATGAAGCGCATCGGGCAATTCTCCCTTCCAGTGATCGCGGGTTGGCTTGGCACCTTGGCGGAATCGACCGGATCCGTATCCCGGCGCTGTTGAACAGCGTTCATGCGCGAAAGGCGTTAGGCACCGGTTGCGACAGTTCCAGGTCAGCGGCAGCAATCTCAGAGATCGTCTGTGCGAAGGCAGGCCTTGCCGCCAGCATGTCGTACCATTGCGCGAGCCGCGTGCTGTCGGCCAGTCCGGGGCCACCAAGGCGACGGGCGTAGTGCACCACCATGAACATGGCGATGTCGGCAACGCTGAATGTGCCGCAAAGGAAGGTGTCCTCGGCCAGTTCCTGATCGAGGTGCCGGAAGTGCGTGGCCAATTGAGTTTCAGCGGCACGCGCCCGGTCTTCCCACTCACGCCAGAGCGCGGGCTCATTCGGCCGCGGCGCGTTGCGATGCATCAGGTGCCGCAAGGCAACGATCATGATCTCATCGGCGAACATTTCCAATAGGCGGCACCGGGCTCGCGCCTGCGGCGAGCGCGGATAGAGCGGCGGCTCAGGCTTGATGTCTTCCAGATATTCGAAGATGACCGTTGAATCGTAGATCGCCAATTCGGCATCGAATAATACCGGGACCTGACCCTTTGGGTTGGCGGCAAGTACGGCGGGATGCTTGGGGTTATAGCCTTTGGCCTGACTGAACGGCACGAACTCGCGACTGAACGGCAGACCCTTCTCCAGCAGTGCGATCTCGACCTTCCGGGCGAATAGACTGAGCTGACCTGAGTAGAGTTTCACGCGCTGCTCCCCTATGCCGATCTCACGAACGCCTATTTCTTTGGCTTGTTGTCGACGAACTCGGTTTCGATGATCACCTCGACGGCGTCGCTGACGCCCAGGGTGGTGCCGGCCGCCGGCACACCATAGGCAATGCCGAATTTCGAGCGCTGCAGCTTGGTGGTAGCGGAAAATCCAATGCGGGCGCCGCCAGGGTCCATCGGGTGCCCGCCATAGCCGCCATTGTAGGTGACCGTCAAGGTAAGCGGCAGCGTCACGCCGTGCAGGGTGAAATCACCCGTGACGTTGGCGGTCTTGTCGCCAGTTTTCTCGACCTTGGTGGATTTGAACGTGATTGCCGGGAACTTGAGCGCATCGAGCCAGTTCGGGCCAGTCAGTTCGGCGTCAAAACTGAAATCAGGCAGCGGGAAATCTGTTTCCAGGGACTTCGGATCGACCGTCACCGAGATGCTCATAGCTTCAGGCTTGGCCGGATCAAACTGCAGCGTGCCGTCAATATTGGTGAAGCGCGCGGTGTAGTTGGAGAAGCCAAGATGACTGACGCGGAATGTCAGGCTGGTGTGGGCTTTGTCGACCACGTAGGCGCCGGCGGGCGGGACGCCGAGGTCCTGTGCCTCTGCCGGCGACGCGAGCGTCACCAGGGCAAGCAAGGCGGCGCCGGATAGTGCGGCAGCACGCCGGTAGGCACTCAATGACAGCAGCATGCGGGTTCCTCCAGACGAACGCCCCACCATCACGGAAAACGCCACAATGCGTCAAGCCGAGGCGACTCGACATCAACATTTTATGATTTATACTGACGATATGGTTGAGCCCTTGACTTGAACGAACTGGCGGGGCCGCAAGCGCCGGAGGGCCGCGTAGGTAAGATTGAAATGGTGCAGCCTTCCGGCGCCCGCGACGCGGTGATTTTTGACCGCAGCACGACGCTTCGGCTTGGTCCGTGCCCGACTGTGACGTCAGACCCGTCATCGACCGCACCGCCTCTTAGGCATTCCCGACCGGATATCTAGTTGCAAGATCCGCGCGTCAGGAATGGTGTGCCGCGAACTTCCGGGTCTCTTGAGGTCCGTTCACCGCCTCACGGCAATGCCCCCCGAGCCTCCCGGCCCTCCGCTGTCCCTTGCCACGTGTGCGACGGTCGCGACGTCGTCCCGCTTTGGCAAGCGATAAGCAGGAGTATAGTATAGTTTTAGCAAGTACGTGTATTGATAGTATATCGTCGTTAACAAAACCGTTAGGGCCGAATGGGCCCCTGGCCATATTCCGCCGGTGCACGGCATAGCCGGTACATTGGGCACCGGCTATGCCGTGCCTCGGCGGAATATGGCCAGAGGTCCATTCCACCCTACCGGTCAGCAAGCCTACCGCAGGCCGTCCTCGCCCTTGATCTCGTGCTTCTGCAGGCCGCCGATGCGCGGTAGCGGGCGGCCGCTATCGGTGACGGCAACGGCGACCAGGATTTCATCGGCGCGCGGGGCGTCGTTGACGCGCACCTCCATGGCGTCGAAGTGCGAGCGCACGAACGCCGCATCCTTGTGGCCAAGCGGCACGTCGAGGGGCGTGCCCATGCCACCGCGCTTTTTGGCCGAGGGCACCAGCGCCGCACCTTTTGCCACCGCGACGCGCAATGGCTTGCCGAGTTTGGGATGCAGGATGGCTGCGGCATGCTCCAACTCGCCGTTCTCGCCGACCAGCGCCGCTTTGCCGTAGCTTTCCACCTGCGCTGGCTCAATCCCAAGCGCCGCGACGGCGCGCGCCCCAAGCAAGCCGCCGAGTTCCTCGCCAATGTCCATCAGCGCGCTCAAGTCCGCCACGTACTGACCTGCAAACGGGTTTGCAATGACGGCGATCGCGGCGGCTCGGCGCGTTGCCGGCGACACGGGCTGTCCCTGCTCTGTCCAGATCTCGTCAACGACGACAATGATCTTGCGGATCTGCACCTTGCTCATTTCTGGCCATCCCTCACTTTGATGCCGGCAACCTCGAGACCACCACTGCGAGAATGGATGCGCGGACCAACCGTCATGACCAGCGCCAGCAGCAGTTCGTTGGCGCGCGGGGCATCATCAATGCCGACTTCCACGGCGTCAAAATGCGAGCGGATATAGGACGCGGTCTTGTGCGTCACCGGTACGTCCAACCGCGTACCGGGTCCGCCGACCTTCTTGGTGGAGGGAACGATTGCCAGCGAATCCGGCAGATGCTCGCGCATCGAATAGCCGCCGGGCGCGTGCCACAAGGCAGCGTGCTCCAGTTCGCCCGCACCGCCAACAATGGCGCCTTTGCCATAACCGTCAACGCTATCGGCCGGCACGCCGAACGCTGCGATCAAGCGCCTGGCCATGTCCATGCCAAGTGGCTTCAAATCATCCATGAAGGGTTGGATATCTTCCACGTAGCGTCCCGCGAACGGGTTGTGGATCACCGCGAGGCACCAGCCGCGTTTTCGTGGCACCGTCGCGATGGCACCGCCGTCGTGGAAGATCTCCTCCACGCCGGTGACCAGCTTACGGACTTGCACGTCAGGCATGAGCGATGCGCCTCGCGTCAGCAAACAGGTGGTGCGCTACGCTGCGCGTCTCGCCGGCCAGATGCAAGGCGCAGGCGGCGATCAGGCGACGATCGAGGTAGTCATGGGCGAGTGCCATTGCGGGGGCCAGTGCCGCTTCCTTTTCGGGTCGGCTCAAGAAGCCAACACCCGTCGTCACCAGCCGCTCGCCGAGATCGCTGTCGGATTGCAGCTGGCACGCTGGCGCCCGCGTGACAGCCGGGTGGCCGGGCAGATCAACAGCGTTGGCGATCAGCGTGGCGGCGGCATCGGCGGCACTGGCGGAGGCGGCTAGCACTGTCACCGCGTCGGCGATGCCGAGTGAAAAGCTGCGCCCGCGCCAACCGCTGGTGGCGACCCCACGGATGACCTCGGTGGCGCTGACTTCGGCCGTGGCAAACAGCGCTGGCTGATCGGGGCGATCCAGCAGTCCGAGACGATAGCGCTGGCCGGGGCTCAAGTGGAAAGCGATGTCGCCGCCATTGTTGACCTGGGCACGGGCGAGCGGCGCGACGGCCAGCATGGCGGCGAGAACTTCCTCGGCAACCGATCCCGCCACCGCCGCCATCGGCGTGATGAAGTGCCGGGCGGTAAAAGGCAGGGTTGCTTGCCACATGCGCCGGGCAACACAGCCGTTCGGAACATCGCCCGTACGACGGCGCAACAAAGCCAGCTCTTCGCAAAGTTCATTCAGGACGGTTGCGAAGCGCGCCGTCGCCGCCTGTTCAGCGCAGGCGACGTGCTGGGGCAGCCCATCGCTGGCGATAATGAGGTCGATAGGCCCATCGTTGAGATGCAGGCGGCCGTTCGCCAGCCGCGCTACGTGCGCCCGGCTCATGGCGCACCACTCCCTCTCGCCGCTCGTCCTGCACGCTCGAGGCAGAGCCGGAGCGGGGACCCAATACTCAATTCGGCTATACCGGCGGCGTGACTGACGATCGTCCGTCGTGCCGAATTGAGTGTTGTGTCCCCAGTTGACGTACCGGGGCAGAGGCAAGCTTGTCCAACTTCGTGCGGTACATCGGGATCGGAGTTCATTTTCCAGCGATCCGCTTCTTACCGTGTTCAGCGACCACGTCGGCCAGTTGCCTTACGTGCTCCATATGGCCGCCCAGCGCCGCATAGTCTGACGCCCGCATGGTGAACTCGATCGGGCCGACCAGGGCCGGCGTCGGCACCGAGCCGAAGGCATTTTCCGGCAGCGTCGTGACGTCGACCATGTAAGTGATGCCGCCGCCCGGCCAAACATAGCAGGGCGCACCGCCGGCCGTGACGCGGGTCAGCGCCTGCTTGACCGACGTCGTCAGGCGCACGGGGTTTTCGGTGACGCCAGCCCGCAACGAGCCACCGGCGCCAGCCATGAAAATCACCGTGCACAGGGCTGGCTCGCAGTTTTCCTGGATACGTTCGACGGACAATCGCAGTAGCGGCGGCAGGTCGCGCTCGACTGGCACCAGTGCATCGTCGAGTTCGAAATAGGCGGAGTGCTCGCCCGTTGTCGAGACCATCAACAGACGCAAGCCTGGCCACGCCGCTTTGGCATCGAAGGCTTTCAGGATCGCCAGCGGATCGGTCAGATCGGTGCCGCCCCAGCCGGTGCCCGGATGCGCGACCTTGAAATAGCGGCCAGGCGTCGAACGGTGACCCTGCATCTTGATGCCGGTACTGGGCACGCCGAGGAACTTGCCGGCCTGATGCTCTGACAACACGCCGGTAATGTGATCGTCGACCACCACCACGTCATCAACCAGTCGCAGCCATTGCTTGGCAAACATGCCAATCGTCGCCGAGCCGCAGCCGACGCGCATGCGCTGTTCCGGCTGGCCGTTGACGATGGGCGCCTTGCCCGCCTCAATCATGACGGTGGCGCCGCCATCGACGCTGACTTCCACCGGCTTGCCGTTGCTCAGCGCCAGCAGGCTTTCACAGGTAACGCGGCCCTCTTTCTTGGAGCCGCCGGTCAAGTGCCGGACGCCGCCCAGTGACAGCATCTGCGAGCCGTATTCAGCCGTGGTAACATGGCCGATCTGCTCGCCGTTGACGCGCACGGCGGCGGTTTCGGCGCCGAGATGCCGGTCCGTGTCGATCTTTACCTTGACGCCGCAATAGCTGAAGATGCCCTCCGTCACCACCGTCACCATGTCGACGCCTGCCACTTCCGAGGCGACGATGAACGGGGCGGGCTTGTAGTCCGGATAGGTGGTGCCCGCGCCAATGGCCGTAACGAAAGTGGCTGGGCTCTCAACGATCCGGCCATCCCAGTCGCGCGCCCGGTCAAGGAACGCCACGACCTCGCCGCCGGCCGTGACAGTGCGATCGAGCAGCACATGCGCATCGACCCGCGTCAGCACGCCGCCGCGATTGGCATAGCGGTCGCAGGCCCCGAGCATGCCGTCACGGATATAGCAGAGCACCGGACATGCATCGCAGCGGATCTTGTCGGGCGCTTCGCTCATGGCATCTGCCCCAGCGCGAGAATGGCGGCGCGTAGGCGGTCGGGGGTGGCGGGGGCTCGCGTCACGCGCACGCCAGTGGCGTGGTGGATGGCGTTGAAGATGGCTGGCGCTGTCGGAATCAGCGCCTGTTCGCCGATGCCCTTGGCGCCGTAGGGGCCAACCGAGGACGCGCACTCCACCAGGATCGACGTGACCGGCGGCACGTCGCCGATCGTCGGGATCAGATAATCATGCAGGTTCTCACCGCGACCTGGCGTGAATTCCTCCATCAGCGCCATGCCGATGCCCTGCGCCACGCCGCCTTCAATCTGGCCCTCCACCAGCACCGGATTGATGGCCTTGCCGACGTCGTGGGCGGCGGTCACCCGGAGGACGCGCACGGTGCCGAGCGCCGTATCGACTTCCACCTCCGCCAAGTGAGCGCCATAGCCATAAACAGCATAGGGGTTACCCTGGCCATCGGCGTCAAGCGGCGTCGTTGGCGGATCGAATGTGGCTTCGGCGCTGAGCTTGTAACCGTAGGCATCCGTGTCCAACGCGGCGAGCGCGATGTCGCGGACCTGGCCGTCGTCATTGACCAGGATTGCGCCTTCGCGCATTTCCAGCCGGGTCTGCTCGCCGGCATTGGCCAGCCGCAGCACCTTGGCCCTGAGCGCCCGTCCGGCGAGTTCGGCCGCCCGGCCGGTGACAAAGGTTTGGCGCGAGGCCGAGGACTTGCCGCAGTCCGGCGTCAGGTCGGTGTCAGCGCTAACAAGGTCAAACTGCGTGAGCGGCACGCCAAGCGCATCAGCAGCGATCTGAGTGATCACGGTGTTGGATCCCTGGCCAATGTCCACCGCCCCCTGGTGCAGCGCCACGCGGCCCGCAGCCGTGATGCCGATGCGTATCGTGGAAGGGTTAGGCAATGAAGTGTTGCCGCAGCCATAGAACATCCCCGCGACACCGGCGCCGCGCTTGAACCGGCCATCGGCCGCATTGAACGCTATGGCTTCGGCGCGGGTGGCCTGCCAGCGCGGGCGCAAGGCCTCCAGACACTGCCTGTAGCCAACGCCGTCGCCCATGATTTGGCCGGTGACCGTTGGCGTCGTGTTGGTCAGCGCGTTCAGGATGCGGAACTCGAGTGGGTCGACGCCAAGCTTGAGGGCGAGCATATCCAGCAATTGCTCCTGCGCGATCACCGTCTGTGGCACGCCGAAACCACGGAACGCGCCAGACGGCACCGAATGCGTGAGCACGGCGCGGCTGAGCGCCCGGTAGTGCGGCACGACATAGGGACCCGAGGCATGCACCGGCACCCGGTTGGCGACGGTCGGTCCCCACGAGGCATAGGCGCCCGTGTTGAAGTCGCCGTGAAAATCCATGGCGACGATGCGGCCATCACGGTTTGCGCCCATGCGCGACGTGATGCGCGCTGGATGCCGCTTGGTGGTCGCAGCGATCGATTCTGGGCGCGTGTAGACCATCGCGGCCGGCCGGCCGGTCAACCAGGCCGCGAGCGCGATGTAAGGTTGAACGGACAAATCCAGCTTGGAGCCAAAGCCACCGCCGCAGGCCGAGGGAATTATCCGCACGGCCTCAGGCGGCAGACCAAGGATCGCTGCGGTATCATCGCGATCCAGATAGGGTGACTGGGTCGACACGGTGAGTTCCAGGCGATTCCCGACGCGCCGCGCCCAGCCGGCCTCCGGCTCAATATAGGCGTGCTCGACGAAGCCGGTTGCAAACACACCGCCGACGACGGCGTCGCAACTTGCCAATGCCGCATCGGCATCGCCAGTGGCGACGCGGCCCTGGATCAGGATGTTGCCAGGGCGGTTGCCGTGCAACTGCGGCGCGCCCTCTGCCAGCGCCTGGTCCATCGTCATGACCGCAGCAAGTTTAGTCCAGGCGACGGGAAACCCGGCAAGGTCCAGCGCCGCCAGCGCAGCGCGCGCGCCAATTACGGCAGCGACAGCTTCGCCCTTGAAGCGGGCAATCCGTTCCGCAAACACCGGCTGATCGGCAAAGGCTGGCAAAACGCCATGCAGATTGCGGCCGGGAATGTCGGCGGGCGTCAGGACGCGCAACACGCCAGCGTGCGCGCGGACATAGGCGGCGACATCGCCAAACTCGAACGCCGCATGATGGTATGGCGATCGCACGACGCGAACAAACAGCGCATCGGACGGGATGGTGTCAGCGCCAAACGCATCGTCGCCCGTCACCTTCGGCAAGCCATCCAACCGCGCGATGCGGGCGCCGACCGCCGCGCCTTGTGGCGATGGCATGCACCGATGCTCGGCACCGGACGCGGCGGCGCGCACGGCATCGATGATCTTGCGGTAGCCCGTACAGCGGCACAGCACGCCACCGAGTGCGTCCTCGATCTCAGCTTCGGAGGCACCAGGATTGTCTTCGAGCAGGCCGGCAGCAGTGACCACCATGCCAGGCGTACAGATGCCGCATTGCACGGCGCCGTGGCTGAGGAACGCCCGCTGCAGGGTCTTGCCGAACCGCGTGTGCGCTGCGATGCCCTCGATGGTGACGACGCGGCAGCCATCGACTTGCGCCACGGGCACCATGCAAGCGCAGGCGACCGCACCGTCGATCAGTACCGTGCAGGCGCCGCAATCGCCGGCGTCGCAGCCGACCTTAGTACCCATCGCCCCGAGTTCGTCGCGCAGCACGGCACTGAGGCGCGCGTCCGGCGCGACACGAACCGTGACAGGGCCGCCATTCAGCGTCAGGGAGATTGCGGCTGCCATGATTTAGTCACCCGCCGCTTGGTCGAGCGCCTGTGCCGTCAGATGCCAGGCAGCGTCCATGCGATAGTGAGCGGTGGCGCGGACATCGCTAATGGGCCGCAAGTCCGCAAAGTGTTGCGGCTGCAGTACCGAGGCGGGCAACCGGCCTGAGGCAAGGCCAGCGAGATCGCGTTCCAGCGCTGCGAGCCGCAATGCCTTTTCCGCGGCCGAGCCGACCGCCACACGGGCTTCGATGATCACGCCTTGCGCGTCTCTTTGCACCAGAGCGGCCACCATGACGATGGAGATCACCAGATATTTGCGCGCGCCGAGCTTGACGAAGCTGGACGTTGCGGCCGCCGGTAGCGCCGGCACGATTACGGCGGCGAGCACTTCGCCGGGAAGCAGCGCCGTCTTGCGGTAGCCTAGTATGAAGTCGGCGAGCGGCAACCGGCGACTACCACGGACCGACGCCAGCTCAACCTCGGCGTCGAGCACCAGCAGCGGCGGCACGCCATCAGCGGCAGGCGAGGCGTTGCACAGATTGCCGGCGATGGTGCCGCGATTCTGCACCTGCATTGAGCCGACCTGGCGGGCCGCATCCTGCAGCGCCCGGAACGCCGGCGGCAGTTTGGCATTAGCGATCCCGGTCCACGTCACCGCACCGCCAATTCGCACATGGGTGCCGGTGACGGTAATGCCTAGCATATCGGCGACCGCCGAGACATCGACCAGCCGCGCCGGTAGTGGTTTCCCAACATGCGCGGGATACAGATCAGTGCCGCCAGCCAGGATCGTCATCGGGCTAGCTGCCAGTGCGGTCACGGCATCGCTCAGGCGGCGCGGTCGCAGGTAGCGGCGCGCGTCCGTGGCTTCGCCCTGATCGGCCAGCAGCATTCCAGACAACTCCATCATGTCTCGACGCAGTAGTGTGGAACCCAAGCCAACAGGACGCAAGCCGGCTCCGCACGCAAAGGAACACAGGCGCCGACACAATCCGCACCCAATCACCCGAATGGCACGGCCGACGCGGCGTCAGAACTGCGGCTTACCGTTACGGTTGTAGTCGCGTGAAGCGAGGTTCTCTTGGAATGACCCTATCGCGCAGCACATTTTTCGGTGATCATCCGGGCGGATAACCTGCGCCACGCAACAGCAACTTCTGGAGGATCGTCTCATGTCTGGCCCCAAACTGACGCTGCCGGCGAAGTCCGGGCTGTCACGGCGCAAGCTGATCAAATCGGCCGGCGCGGTGGCGGGCGTGACGCTCGGCGCACGGCTGGGCAGCGGCTTCACGCCCTATGTGCAGGCGGCCTCGTCCGAGCCGATCCGGGTTGGCTTCCAGGTGCACCGCACCGGCATCGGCGCTTCCTATGGCCGCTGGTACGAGCGCGTTACGACGGCAGCAGCAGCGCTGATTAATGAGCAGGGCGGCATCAATGGCCGGCCCGTGGAAATCATTGCCGAAGACGATGGCACCGATCCGGGCCGCGGCGCCGAGGTGGTCGAGAAGTTCGCGACGCAACACAAATGCGACGTGGCGTTCGGTACGCTGTTCAGCCATGTCGTGATGGGTTCAGCGCCACGCGCCGGCGAATTGAAGCTACCCTATTATGTCGTATCGGAGGGCCATCACGTCGCCTCGGGCGGGCTCAACCGCTACACCTTCCAGCCGGGCATCACCGACGTCAAGAGCCAGGTCATCGCCATGGCGCCGTGGATCGCCAAGAACCTCGGCAAGAAGGTCACCATGGTCTATCCGGACTTCGCATTCGGCCATGATCACCGGGACTACTTCTCGGCCGCCATCAAGGCGCAAGGCGGCGAGGTGGTGCAGCTGATCCCGATCCCGCCGACGGAATCGTCGTTCACACGCTACTTCCCACAGATCCCATCGAACACCGACGTGCTCTACCATGTCATGGTCGGGCCGGCCGTGTTGACCTTCGTTAAGGAATTGGGCGAACATTTCGGCGCGACACATCCGGCGCTGTTCGGGTTTGTCGACAGCCTGGAAGCCGTCGACTTCAAGAGCCCGGGCCTTGAGTTCCTCGAAGGCTCGCATCTGTGGGAAGCCTATCCGCGCTTCGCCGGCGCCGCGCCATCAGCCCACGACACGTTCTACCGCGACAAGGTCGGCGTCGACGCCAACGGCGCCAGCAAGACCGATGCGGCCGATATCTCGACGTTTTCGCACATGTTCGGTTGCTGGGAGACGCTGTTCGTCATGAAGCAGGCGATGACGGCGGCCGGTTATCAGGGCCCAGCCGACAAGGCTAAGCTGATCGAGGCGACGGAAGCCATCACGGCGCTGGCGGAAGGCAACGAGCATCCGCAGGGCGCCAAGACGTTCAACGGCAAAATCCATCAGAGCTTCGGTCACCAGAACATCACCCAGATCAAGTCGGGTGTCGCCAATGTGGTGTATCGCACAACGCTGGAGGAAGGCCTCTACGAGCCGGAGGCGGATTACGCGAAGATGGCGCTTTAAGAGAGAACTACGGACTGACGCAATTCCCATACTCTCGGCAACCCGGCGCGGTTTTACTGCCCCCTCGCCCAATTCTTCACGGAGAGAGGGCTGGAGTGAGGGGCAGACGCTTGCTCCCATGCGCTTGCAATGGACGCCGGCATTGTTGGTAAGCAAAGTCCGACTGGGCAAGCGAAGTCCGAACCTGTGGCTGCCCCTCACCCCAGCCCTCTCCCCATGGCTGAAGTAGCCATGGGGAGAGGGAGCAACAGCCGTCGAGGCCGCCTGACTTGTCCTTCTTCCCGCATCTTCTCCTGGCCATCCTGGAAGGCGCCGTGGCGGCGGCGGTGCTGGCGCTGACGGCGCTTGGGCTGTCGCTGGTGTTTGGCGTCATGCGCGTCGTCAACGTGGCGCATGGCGAGTTTTACATGCTCGGCGCTATGGTGGCGTGGTGGGCCTCGCGGCTGATCCCGGCATCGCCGTTGGTCGGCTTCCTGCTGGCGCTGGTGCTGGCGCCGTTGGCCGTTGGCGCGGTCGCATGGCTGACCGAGCGCCTGGTGCTGCGGCGCATCAACTACAATCCCGAGGCGACCATTGTCGCCACCATCGGCTTACTATTCGTCATCCAGCAAGTGGCGCTCAGCCAGTTCGGCGCCGACGCCAAGGCTGTCACCGCGCCATTCACCTACCGCATCGCTTTTCCTTGGTTCGGCTATTCCGGCTACAAGCTGTTTGTCGTGGCAGCATCAGCGGCGATCCTGCTGCTGGTCTGGTGGGTAGTGACGCGCACCAAGCTTGGGCTGATCATGCGCGTCACGCAGTTCGACAGTGAAACCGCCACCGCCTTCGGCATCCCGGTCAGTTCGGTCTATTCCGCCGTGTTCGTCGCCGGCGCCATGCTGGTGGCGGTTGCCGCCGTGCTGGTCGTGCCGATCCGGCAGGCACACTACTTGATGGGGCAGGACCCGTTGCTGATGAGCTTCATCGTCGTCATCATCGGCGGCCTCGGCTCGCTGAAGGGTAGCGTTGTCGCGGCGCTGCTGATTGGCATGGCGGCCGGCATTATCTCAGTGTTCTTCTCGCCGACGCTCGCTTCCATCCTGGCGACGCTGCTGGTCGCCTTCGTGTTGCTGGTGCGGCCACAAGGCCTCTATGGCGTCGCCGCCCGATGAGGGGGCATGGCGACAAAGTCAACGCGCTGCATGCGGGCGTGCTGGCGGTGCTGTTCCTGCTGCAGTTCGCCGCCAGCGACTACGCGGTGCTGACACTGACGCGCATCATGGTGCTGGCAATATTCGCGATCGGCTACAACCTGCTCTACGGCTACACCGGCCTGCTCAGCCTCGGCCATGCACTGTACTTCGCCACCGGCCTCTATGTCGCCGCGCTCGGCACCACCCGGTTGGGACTTTCGGCGCCCGCCGCCTTCGTGGCTGCCGTCGTCATCGGCGCCGTCGTCGCAGCTGGGCTCGGCGCACTTACGCTGCGCGCCAGAGGCGTCGCCTTCATGATCGTGACGCTGATGTTTGCGCAGGCTGCATTCCTGACCATTCTCTACTTCGGCCAATATACGCGCGGCGACGAGGGCATCGTCATTCCCGACACGGTGCGGCGGTTTGCGTTCCTGGGACTGACCGTTGATCTGACCAATGCGGTGGTCCGCTACAATCTGGCGCTCGTGCTGCTCGGTGGCGCCATCGCCTTGACCTTGTATTTGGTGCGCGGCGCGTTTGGACGGGTGCTGATCGCCATCCGTGAGAACGAAGACCGCACCGCTATGCTCGGCTATGACGTGGCGCGCTACAAGCTGATTGCCTTCACGCTGTCGGGCACACTCGCGGCCGTCTCAGGAGCCAGCTACGCACTGCTGTTCGCCTATGCCGGTTCGACCCTTGCCTCCATCCAATACTCCATCAACCCGTTGTTGTGGACGCTGCTGGGCGGCGCATCCACGGTGCTCGGCCCCGTGCTCGGCACCGGGCTGATGTTCCTGCTTGTTGATGTCGCCAGCGGCTTCACCAACGCTAATCTGCTGGTCGTCGGCGTTGTGCTGATCGCCCTGGTGCTGTTCTTCCCTAAGGGCATCCTTGGCACGATCCGCCAGCACTATGCGCCGTGGCTGCCATGACGGCGCTGCTGGAAACGCGGGCCTTGTCGCGCGTGTTTGGCGGTCTGAAGGCCGTCGATGGCGTCGGCTTTGCCTTGGATGAAGGCGAGATCCGCGCCGTGATCGGCCCCAACGGCGCCGGCAAGACAACCTTTGTCAGCCTGATCTCAGGCCGCTTGCAGCCCAGCGCCGGCAGCGTCTGGTTCGCAGGCGAGGACATCACCGGCCTGCCCGCTTTCCAACGCGTGCGACGGGGCATTGCCTACACGTTCCAGATCACGAGCGTCTACGCCAACCTGACGGCCGCCGAAAACGTAGCGCTGGCCGCGCATCTACCCGGCGCCGGCAGCAGCCGTGATACGCTCGATCGCGTTGGCCTGGCTGATCGCGCCAACCAGATTGCGGGCACGCTGGCCTATGGCCACCAGCGGCTGCTGGAGGTGGCAATGGGCCTGGCGCTGAAGCCGCGCCTGCTGATCCTGGACGAACCAACGCAAGGGCTGTCGGATGCCGAAATCGCCGGGTTCATAACCCTGGTAAACGGGCTGGCTGGCAGCACCACGGTACTGCTGATCGAGCACAATATGGCGGTGGTGATGGCGCTGGCCAAGCGCATTACTGTGCTGGATCGTGGCCGCATCCTGGCCGAGGGAACACCGGCGGAAGTGCGCGCCAATCCGGCAGTGCATGCCGCCTATCTGGGGACCAGTTGATGCTTGTTGTCGAGGGCATCGATTGTTTCCATGGCGCGGTGCAGGTGCTGCGCGGCTTCTCGCTGACACTGGCAGCCGGTGAAATCCTGTGCCTGCTCGGCCGCAACGGCGCCGGCAAGACCACGGCGCTGAAGGCGATCATGGGCCTGGTGCCGCCACGTGAAGGGCGCATCCTGCTGGACGGCGCCGACCTCGCCAAGCTGCCAGCCCACGCGATACCGCGCCTAGGCATCGGCTATGTGCCGCAAGGGCGCCGGCTGTTCTCCGAGCTCACGGTGATGGAGAACCTGCGCGTTGGCCTGATGACGCGCAATTCGGGGCCGGAAGTGCTGGAGCGGGCGCTGACGCTGTTCCCGCTGCTGAAGGAACGGCTTGAGCAGCGCGCTGGCACCTTGAGCGGCGGCGAGCAGCAGATGCTGGCGATGGCGCGGGCGCTCTGTATCAATCCCCGGGTGCTGCTGCTGGATGAACCGACCGAGGGCCTGATGCCCGCCATGATCGAACGCATCCGCCAATCCGTGCTGGCGCTGAAGGCGCAAGGCGTCGCAACCCTGCTGGTCGAGCAACGCGTTGATGCTGTGCTGCCATTGGCTGACCGCGTCGCCTTCGTGGACAACGGCCGCGTCACCGCCGTCATGCCCGTCGCAGAGCTGACGGCCGACCGCACGCTGATCAACCGCTATGTCGGGATCGGCACATGACCCTGCACCGGCTCGCGGCGGCCATCGCGCTGACCCTGACCGGGGCGACGCCGGCACTGGCCCATAGCGCCGAGCGCGGCTTTGTCCTGCTGCTGCCGACAGGCTTCGTCATGGTTGGCGGAGCGTTGGTTGTACTGATGACATTTGCTGTGGTGTCCGTGCTGCCGGAACAGCTGTTCCATCAGGTGGCCGACACGCACCAGCCAATCGCGCCTGTGCCGGCTTGGCTGGCGCCGGCAATCAGCCTGATGAGCGCTGGCGTTCTGGGGCTGCTGATCTGGGTTGGGCTGACCGGCCCCCGCGATCCACTGGCCAACCTGCTGCCACTGACGATCTGGAGTCTGTGGTGGGTCGTCATCGTGCTGCTGCATTCGGTCTTCGGCAATCTTTGGGCGGCGCTAAACCCTTTCACCGGCCCCTATGCGCTGTTCCGTCGGCTAAGCCACCGTCC
The DNA here is from genome assembly GCA_031402115.1 of Hyphomicrobiaceae bacterium. GTDB lineage: Bacteria > Pseudomonadota > Alphaproteobacteria > Rhizobiales > Hyphomicrobiaceae > JANNSA01. Next base: position 16,950 of record JANNSA010000321.1, read on the forward strand.
GAGGGCACCGTTGCTACACTTTCCTGACCGGCTGGCGTATGTGCCGGCTTTGCTGATTTTCGCGGCATTCGCCTGGTTTCAGCTGGTCTTTCCCGGACCGGAGGACCCGACGAAGCTGGCCTTCGTGGTCGCCACGTACGCGGTGTTGACGCTGGCTGCCGTATGCCTGTTTGGCCCCGCCGCCTGGCTCGGCAAGGCTGATCCCTTCGCAATCTTTCTCGCCCAGCTTGGCGCCGCTGCGCCGCTGACGGCTTCGTCACGGCGCGGCTTGGCGCTGCATCTGCCGGGCGCCGGCCTGCTGGCCTTGCCGCCGCTGCCGCTCGCGGGCACGCTGTTCGTGCTGCTGACGTTGAGTTGCATTGCCTTTGATGGCTTCGCCAACACGTATCTTTGGCTGGCGTCGGCCGGCGTCAATCCGCTGGAGTTTCCTGGCCGCACCGCCATGATGGGCGTCAACTCGCTCGGGCTCGCCGGAGCGTTCGTGCTGCTGTCGTTGAGTTACGCCACCACCGTTAGCTTGGGTTGGCTATGGGCCGGCAGGCCCAGTGCCCTCAGCCGCTTGCTCGGCCACTTCGTCTATACGCTGATCCCGATTTCCATCGCCTTCCACTTCGCGCACTATCTGAGTGGCACGCTGGTCAATCTGCAATATCTGGCGCTGGCCCTCAACGATCCGTTCAGAGGCGGTGCTAATCTGCTCGGTCTGGGCGATGCCGATGTCACCACCTCGTTCCAGAACACGGCCGCCGGCGCGCTAGCCCTGTTCACGGCGCAAACGAGCGCCATTATCAGCGGCCATGTCATCGCTATCGCCGTCGCGCACGCAATCGCCCTACGTTTGGGACTTGCGCGCACGGCCACCTTAAAACTCGAAGCGCCGTTCGCAGCCTTCATGGTGCTCTACACGGCGTTCGGCCTTTGGCTGCTGGCAGTGCCGGCGATCTCGTGATGCCAAGCGACAACCGTTGCTCGCGCGGCGGCGGGTTACAGCCGAGACGGCCTAAACCCACCCTACAGCGTTGGCAGGAACTCGTTGATCGCGCTTTCAGTCAGCTTTGCGGTACGCGCGAGTTGGGAGAGTAATGCGGTTCGGTCCGGCCCTTGCGGGCACACGCCGCCCGCCGCCAACCGCTCGGCTTCGGCTGCCAAGGCGGCGAGGACGTGGGCACCGACAGTTCTCGCCGTGCCCTTCAGCGAATGTGCCGCCATCCGCCAGGCCGCCAGATCTCCCGTCGCATCCAATTCGGCGATCAAGGCACGCGCATGATCGCGGAACATCACGAGAACTTCATGCATCAACGTCGCGTCGCCCATCGCCTGGCGGCGCAATTGGGCGGGTTCGAACAGGTCGGACTGCGCGGGCGCGTCAATCTGCGGGAGCAAGGATGGGGCTTTCGACAATGCTGATCTGGCCGGGCTGATCCGGCCGGAATGCTTGTTTCGGATCGTCTACATAGGCCTTACGCGTTCCTGGTTAAGAAACCAGTTCAACTTTTCGCCAAAAACACCGTGCATTGGTAACTTGGACAGCCATTTCACGGAACTGTGGCAAACCTCGTGGCGGGTCTGGGCCGGACCACTCGCATCGGTTAGAAGGTGGTGGGGAGAACTCACAAGGCGTGGGAGCGCCAGCGGGTTCGACGGGATTTATCGGCGAGAGCATGCTCGCGGGGATGTTGCTGGCCAAGCATGGCCAGTTCAGGGGCTTGAATGGCGCGAGATCAGCAAACCGGGAGCGAAGGGCGGCGCGCCACGGCCCGGCTTGCTGGGCCGCCGCCGGTGCAGCCTGCGACGACGCAGCGCCGCCCGACTGAGATTGCCGACCCGCAACGCCCGGTCGATGACGTGCGCCGGGTCGGCCGCCGCCGGGCCGCCGGGCCCTCGCGCGGCACCGGCGCTGGTACTGCCAATGATGATGCACCGTCCATCGGTGGGCTGATCTTTGCCCTCAATCAGAAGCCGACCGGCCGCCCCTTCTTCTACGCAACGATCGGCACCGGTGTCTGGGCCGTGCTTGGCCTGTTGATCGGCTGGGCCCTGCTTGGCCGCGAGATTGCGGCGGGCAGCGGTTTTGCCCAGACACTGACCAGCCCGGCCGTCGTCGCGACGCTGACGGCGATTGCCGTGCCGATCGCGCTGATGTGGTTCCTGGCGCTGCTGATCTGGCGCACGCAGGAACTGCGCATTGTCGCCTCGGCAATGACCGAGGTCGCCGTGCGCCTGGCCGAGCCCGACCGCATGGCCGAGCAATCGGTCGCCTCGCTGGGTCAGTCGGTGCGCCGCCAGGTCTCGGCAATGAACGACGCCATTTCGCGCGCCATCGGCCGCGCCGGCGAGCTGGAAGTGCTGGTGCACAACGAAGTCGCCGCGCTCGAACGCTCCTATGACGAGAACGAGCACCGCATCCGCAGCCTGATTGACGAATTGGCGAGCGAGCGTGATGCGCTGGCCAACAACAGCGAGCGGGTTGCCGAAACCTTGCGTGAGGTTGGCTCACACCTGAAGGACGAGATCGCCTCGGCGGGCGAGCGCGCCGCCCGGTCGCTGAGCCAGGCCAGCTCCCTGGTTGCCGACCAGCTCAACGAGAAGGGCAACTCGCTCTACAGTTCGCTGTCGGTGATGAGCGAGCGGATTGGCGAGGAAGTGCCACATCTGATCGAACGGCTCGGCCACGAACAGACGCAGCTGACCCGCATCATCGAGGGCGCCAGCCGCAATCTGGTGGCTCTGGAATCAGCACTGGCGCACCGCACCGGCGAACTCGACACGGTGCTGGGCGAGCGCGCCGAGTCGATCGAGGCGATGTTCGACGAGCGCGCGTCACAGCTGGAAACTAGCATGTCCTTGCGCGGCGAGCAGATGCAGAACCTGCTGGCGGACTATACGCAGAGCCTGAACGAGCGGCTCGACGAGATGGCGACCGGCCTGCAGGACACCAACGCCCAAGTCGAATCGGCGCTATCGGACCGCGCTCAGGCGCTGGATGCCGCTCTGATCGAACGCACGCGGGCCATCGATCTGGCG
>JANNSA010000322.1:0-6731 GCA_031402115.1 Hyphomicrobiaceae bacterium
GGCCTTCTTCAGGCCGTATCGCACCAGAGGCTGGCGCTGGAGCCCGCTCTGGTGCGATACGGCGAAGACGCCTTTCGCACCCTACGCCGCCGCGCAACTGCGCTCGAAGTGATTGACTTGTTGTGCTGACTGTCCTTAGCCGCCGGAAGCCATTGCTGCAGGGCTCCTTCCGGTGGCCAAGTAACACGTTCAAGTTGCGGCTGCGTTCTTGGCCAGCCGGGAATTGAGATCCTCGCAAACTGCCAATACTCTTAGCCACTCATGTCATGCCATTGGCGAAGTCCCCTATCGCCACTATCTACTCGCTCAGGCCGCGCACGCGCTGGTCCAGTCAGGTCAGGGGGTCGCCATGCTGCTGCGTTTCATGCTGTTCTGCGCCGCGCTGTTTGCAATCACCGCCCCGGCTATTGCCGCCGATGGCGATGCTGTGCTTGGCGAAAAGGTCTTCAAGAAGTGCATGTCCTGCCACCGGCCGCCTGATGCCAAGAGCGCGATCGGGCCAACGCTGCATGGCATCGTGGGCCGTACGGCGGGCACGCATGCCGGTTACACCTATTCGCCGTTGAACCTGCACGCTGGCGAGAATGGGCTGATCTGGACGCCTGAAAACATCATCGCCTATCTGCCTGACCCGAACGCCTTCCTGCGCACCTATCTGACGGACAAAGGCAAGCCGGAACTGGCAGTTGGTAACACTAAGATGTCCTACAAGCTGGCTAGCGAGTCCGAACGCGCGGATGTCGTGGCTTATTTGAAAACACTTGCCAAGCCCTGAGCCAAAACCCACACCCAACTCCAATTTAGATTCAGTGCTGGACGAGATATGGATAACCTTTTGAACGGCTACCGGCGCTTCCGGCGGGAAACCTGGCCCGCGGAACGCGCCCGCTATGAGGCGCTGGCGGAACGGGGGCAAAGCCCGCGCACGCTGGTGATCGGCTGTTCGGACTCGCGCGTTGACCCGCAGACGGTATTTGGCGCCGGGCCGGGCGAATTGTTTGTCGTGCGCAATGTCGCTGGCCTGGTGCCGCCGTGCTCGCCCGACGCCGGCTACCATGGCACCAGCGCGGCGTTGGAATACGCCGTACGCGTGCTGGAGGTGGATCGCATCGTTGTCCTGGGCCACGCCTTGTGCGGCGGCGTGCGGGCCCTGGTCGAAGGTGTGCCACCGGTGGCCCAGGATTTCGTCGGCCCCTGGCTGGAGATTGCCAAAACCGCGAAGCTGTCGCCGGATCCGGATGTTCCGTCAGGTCCGGCGGACCAGTTCGCGCCTTATGAGGTGCAGGTGGTGCGCCTGTCGCTGGTCAACCTGATGACCTTTCCCTGGGTCGCCGACGCTGTCGCCGAGGGCCGCTTGCATCTGCACGGTTTCCGCTTCGACATCCGCAGCGGCGTGCTGATGCAGATCAAGCCGGATGGCACCGCACCGGTGGTTTGAAAACTCACACCGCTCTGGCCATCACACTGCTGGCATAGCGAGCCCACGGCTGGCGCAGGCGGCCTGCACCGTGTTGCGCAGCAGGCAGGCGATGGTCATCGGCCCGACGCCACCCGGCACCGGCGTGATGGCGCCGGCGACCATCAGCGCCGTGGCGAAGTCGACATCGCCGACCAGTTTGGCGGTGTCGCCGGCGCCGATGCGGTTGATACCAACGTCGATGACGATGGCGCCTGGCTTGATCCAGTCGCCTTTGACCATTTCCGGGCGGCCAACGGCAGCGACCAGCAGGTCGGCGCGGCGGCAAATCGTCGGCAGATCGCGCGAACGCGAATGCGCGATGGTGACGGTGCAGTTCTCCGCCAGGAGCAATTGTGCAACGGGCTTGCCGACGATGTTTGAGCGACCGACGACAACCGCTTCCATGCCGCTCAGGTCCGGTGCCACGGACTTGGCGAGGATGACGCTGCCAAGCGGCGTGCACGGCACCAGGCCCGGCGCGCCAGTTGCCAGCTTGCCGGCATTCATCGGGTGAAAGCCGTCAACGTCCTTATCCGGCCGGATCAGGTCGAGCACCTTCTGGCTGTCGACGTGCTTGGGCAACGGCAATTGCACCAGGATGCCGTGGATTGCCGGATCGGCGTTCAAGGCTGTCACTAGCGCCAATAGATCAGCTTCGCTGGTGGTTGCCGGCAGTTTGTGCTCGATGGAAGCCATGCCAACTTCGACGGTCTGCTTGGCCTTATTGCGCACATAGACCTGACTGGCAGGGTCCTCGCCGACCAGCACCACCGCGAGGCCCGGTTTCAAGTCATGGTCGCGCGCCAAATTGGCGATCACCACCGCGAGGTTCCGGCGCAAGGTCGCGGCAACGGCTTTGCCGTCAATCAGGGTCGCGGTCATGCGTTCACGTCTCCGATGGGAAAATGCCGGACAGTTTGGCGTCGATTAGCGCGCTGAGCGTGGCAGGGTCGCCGTCGATCAGCATCGATTTAGCGCGCGATTTGGCGCCGCTCGTTACTCTGACACTGGATTTCGGGACACCCAGCCAACGCGCAACCGTCGCGGCAACGGCGGCGTTGGCCGCGCCTTTGTCAGGGATGGCCCGCACGGCAATCGACAGGCGGGGGCGCTCGCCGTCGTCGTGTAGGCCCGTTACGGCATCGACAGCTGATTTTGGCGTCACCCGCGCATCCAACGCCAAGCCACCGGGCACGATGCGCCACGGCACCAGGGTTGCCGGACTTTTCTGATCAGTGATCAAAACCGGAAGCCGCACGGGCCAAAGTACTCGCACATCAGGCTGCGCAGGAACATGATGGCGAAATAGGCGATCAGCGGCGAGAGATCGAGTCCCCCCATCGGCGGCAGCAGGCGGCGAATCGGCCGGAGCACTGGTTCGGTGACGGCATTGAGGGCGCTGCCGAGCGAATAAACAAATTGATTGCGGGTATTGACGACGTTGAAACTGATCAGCCAGCTCAGGATTACGGCGGCGAGCAGGACCCAGCCATACAAGCCAAGAATGTAGCTGACGATCGACACCAGGGATTGCATCATGCCTCGCGGGATGGGGGAACGGGTAGGTTTCCATGGTGATGTAGCTGCCTCGGGCACAACCCGGCAAGGGGGCACGGCGGCACGCGTGTGCTGGCGCGTAAGTGCCTGGCCCCGGCCTGCCTATGCCGTCAGCTATCCTTGGGGAACGCCAGGCCCATTTCGCGGTAGCGTTCGGGGTCGTCGCCCCAGCGGTCGCGGATCTTGACGAACAGGAACAGGTGGACCTGCACCTCGAGCACGTCCGCGATTTCTTTCCGCGCATCCATGGAGATCGACTTGATGGTCGCGCCCTTGCCGCCGAGCACAATCTTGCGCTGGCTTTCGCGCTCGACAAAGATCGTCTGCTCGATGCGCACGCTGCCGTTCTTCAGGCGCTTCCAGTCGGTGGTTTCAATTGTCGAGACGTAGGGCAGCTCGTCGTGGAGCCTGAGCAGCATCTTTTCGCGCGTGATTTCCGCAGCCAGGAACCGCTCCGACGCATCAGCGATCTGATCCTCGGGGTACAGCCATGGCCCCACCGGCATCGCGGCGAGCAAGTGCTGCTCGAGCGCCGCGACGCCGGAGCCGGTGGTCGACGAGATCATGAAGGTGGCATCAAACGGCAGTTCCAGCGTGATGCGCTGCACCAGCGCCAGCAGGTCCGGCTTCTCGACCTTGTCGACCTTGTTCAGCACCAGGATGCGGGCGCGGTGATCATCTGACAGCTTGGCCAGGATGCGCTTGACATCGTCATCGAGGCCGCGCGCCGCGTCGACCAGCAGCGCCGTGACGTCGGCGTCAGCGGACTCGCTCCAGGCGGCATGCACCATGGCGCGGTCGAGTCGGCGCTTGGGTGCAAAGATGCCCGGCGTATCGACCAGGATCAGCTGCACCGGGCCTTTGACGACAATGCCGCGGATGCGCGCCCGCGTCGTCTGCACCTTGTGCGTGACGATGGAAACCTTGGCGCCAACCAATTTGTTGATCAACGTCGACTTGCCGGCGTTGGGCGCGCCGATCAGCGCCGCGAACCCCGCCCGCGATGGGCTGCCTGCCGCCACTACCTGTCCAGCTTCAGTCATGATCACTCCAGATACCCTCGCGCACCAGCAGCGCGCGGGCGGCGGCCTGTTCGGCAGCCCGTTTGTTGCTACCCTCGCCGGTCGCGGGTGCAATGCCGTTCAACCGCACTTCCGTCGTGAACCGCGGCGCGTGCGGCGGCCCTGACCGGCCAATCTCGGTGTAGCGTGGCAGGCATTGGTCACGGCCTTGCGCCCATTCCTGCAGCATGGTTTTCGCGTCGATCGCGACCTTGCCGGGGCCGCCAGTCAGGCCAGCGAACGCGCGCCGCACCAGGCCGCGTGCCGCCGCGTAGCCGCCGTCCATGAACACTGCCGCCAGCACGGCCTCGCAGGCGTCGGCCAGGATGGTTTCCTTTATGCCATCGCCCGACCGCTCGCCAACGCCGAGCCGCAGATAGTCGCCAAGTTCCCAGTCACGCGCCACCCGCGAGCATGACTCGCGCCGTACCATTTGATTGAACCGGCGCGCCAGATCGCCTTCGCGTTCCGCGGGGAACTGCTCAAAGATCAGTTCCGCCATGGCCAAGCCCAACACCCGGTCGCCGAGGAACTCCAGCCGCTCGTTGTCATTGCCGGCACGGTCATCTGAGCCGTTTCCAGCATTGCGCGCGCTGGCATGGGTTAGCGCGCGTTCAAGCAGCAATCTGTCGGCAAACACATGCCCAAGCCGGGCTTCCAGAACGTCCATCCCGGCTGTGTCGGCCGTGGCCGTTGCTGCTGTCGCGGAGCTGTCCTGGCTCACCGCACAATCTTGCCGATGCGATCCCAGCGAATGTGCCAGGGCCAACCCCACGGCGCCCAGACACTGATGCCAGGATCATGCGAAAAGAAGATAATCTGGGCTTCGCCAATGAAATTCTCGACGGGCACGAAGCCAACGCCGCCGCTGGGATCGCGCGAGTCTGAGGAATTGTCGCGGTTATCGCCCATCATGAAGTAATTGCCGGCGGGCACTTTGAAGGCTTGCGTCGAATCCAGCTGACCGCGCGGGTCACTGTCGAGCACATAATAGCGCACGCCGTCCGGGTTGACCTCCTCGAAACGTGGCACCTCGCGGTCACGCCGGTCAGCGTCCTTAAACGGCTCAGCGGCGATCTTGGGCAATTGCGCGCCGTTGACGAACAGATTGCCTTCAAGCATCTGCACTTCGTCACCAGGCACGCCAACCACGCGCTTGATGTAGTCGACATTGGTGTCGGACGGCTTGCGGAACACGGCAACCTGGCCGCGTTCGGGCGCTCCTGACCAGACCCGGCCATCGAAATTCGGCCAGTCGAACAACATCGAGTATTTGCTATAGCCGTAACTGTACTTGGAGACGAAGATGTAGTCGCCAATCAGCAGCGTGTTTTCCATGGAACTGGACGGAATGTTGAACGGCTGGAACAGCAGCACCCTGACCACCAACGCCAGCGCGAGCGCTTCGACGATGATCTTGCCGATATCCTTCATGTCAGACCAGAACGACGTCTGTTGCTTGGTCTCCGCGCTCGTAGCCATGCTTCCTCGCTTCGTCCGTCGCGCCGTCGGCGAACCGAGGCTATCGCAATCGCAGATTGACTATATAGGATCGCATAGCCGTTTTGGCTGGTACAAGGCAAATCAAAGTGGTTGGTTTGCGCTTGTTGAGCGGCGGCCTGTGGCTGGTTACCGGCTGGCGCTGGCAATGCTGGAACGGGCGTGACGGGGCGCCGGATCATCGTGATTGCCGGCTCGACGGCGTCGGGCAAGTCCGCCTTGGCGCTGCGGCTGGCGCAAGCCTGTAACGGCTGCATCATCAACGCCGATTCCATGCAGGTCTATCGCGAGTTGTCGATTCTGAGTGCACAACCAGACGCGGCTGATCGCTCCCGCTGCCGCCATGTTCTCTATGGTCACCGGTACAGTGCGGCGGGCTATTCCGCTGGCATTTGGCTGGCCGAAGCTGAGGCCGCGCTTGCAGGCGCGTGGTCGGCTGGTCAGGTGCCGATCGTTACCGGCGGCACCGGGCTGTATTTCAAAGCCCTGCTTGAGGGCCTGTCGCCAGTCCCGGAGATTCCAGCGGCAATCCGGCAATTCTGGCGCGATCAAGCAGCCAGCCTTGGCGCGGCCGCCCTGCATCGCGTGCTCGCAGACCGTGATCCCGTCATGGCGCAGCGGCTGCTGCCAACCGACCCGCAACGCATCACCAGGGCCCTAGAAGTGTTGGATTACACCGGCCGTTCCCTCGCCGATTGGCAGGTTGAGCCGGGCATCGGGCTGATTGCTGCGGATCAAGCCGTCAAACTCGTCGTGACGCTTGACCGCGCCGTGTTGCGCGCCCGCTGCGACCAGCGCTTCGATGCGATGCTGGCGGCCGGAGCACTTGATGAGGCACGGGCGTTCGCGGCGTTGCGAGTAGCTCCGGATGCGCCAGCGCACAAGGCGCTTGGGCTCGCGCCGCTGCTCGACCACATCGCCGGCCGCCTCACACTCGATGCGGCGGCAACCGTCGCAAAAACGACCACCCGCGCCTACGCCAAGCGTCAGCTCACCTGGTGCCGCCGTTTCATGACCGATTGGCACTGGATCGCTCCGGATGCGTCTCTGGATGGGTTGGTGTGAGCCTCCGGCGCGCCTGCCGGGAGGGGATCTCACGTGAGAAGCGCTGCGCACTTGTAGGGTGCGAAAGGCGCCTTCGCCGTATCGCACCA
>JANNSA010000323.1:0-5207 GCA_031402115.1 Hyphomicrobiaceae bacterium
CAAGCCTGTGGCGGCTGAGGGACTGAGCTGGCAGGTGCTGAAGATCGACTATGCCTATCAATGGTACGGCCGCAACGGCTCCTGGAACTACGAGCCCTACACCACCACGACAAAGATCGCCGATGGCAAGATTGACATCGCCGCCGGCGCGCCAACGCGTATCGCCACGCCGATCGAGTGGGGCGAGTATCGCTTGGAAGTCGCTGCCACGGATGGTTCTGGAGCCATCTCCAGCACCAAATTCTCAGCCGGCTGGTATGGTGCAGGCAACGCCGACAGCCCGGAAGTACTGCGCATTGGCCTCGACAAAGCGAGCTACAAGATTGGCGACATCGCCAAGCTCAACATTGTCAGTGAGGGCGCCGGCAAGGCCGTGATCGCAACGCTACGCGACGGCCTAGTGGCATCGCGTGAAGTGACGGTGCCGGCCGGTGGCACCACCATCGACGTCACCGTCGATGAAGCCATGGCGCCCGGCGCCTACATCACGGCCATGCTCTACCGGCCGATGGATGAGGCCGCCAAGCGCATGCCGAGCCGCGCTATTGGCGTCACCTGGATGCCAGTCGACTCGTCAGCTAAGACCGCACAAGTCACCATGCAACTGCCGGACAAGATCCCGTCCGGTGCCGAACTGGTGGTGCCAGTGTCGCTGGCTGGACTTGCACCTGGCGAAACGGCTCAGGTCGTGGTCGCCGCCGTCGACGTCGGCATTCTCAACTTGACCAGCTTCAAGTCACCGTCGCCGGAAGACTGGTACTATGGCCAGCGTCAACTCGGCGTTGAACTGCGCGACCTCTACGGCCGTCTGATTGACGGCATGCGGGCCGAGCGCGGCGCTGCTCGCTCGGGTGGTGATGGCGGCGGGCTGGTAACGTCCAGCAACTTGCCGACCGTGATGCCGATCGCCTTGTATTCCGGCATCGTCACGACTGGCGCCGACGGCGTCGCCACGGTCAAACTGCAAGTGCCGGAGTTCAACGGCTCGCTGCGCGTCATGGCCGTGGTCTGGAACAAGGACAAGCTTGGCCATGCCGAGCAGGAAGTGATCGTCCGCGATCCCGTCGCCATGCTGGTGTCGGGGCCGCGCTTCCTGACCCTGGGCGACGAGGCCCGACTGACCTTCGACCTGCACAATGTCGAAGGCGTGGCTGGCGATTACCGGCTGACCGTGCAGCGCACCGACGCGAGCGGCGCGCAGTCCGGCATGCTCGACCAGACCGTGGCCATGAAGGCCGGCGAACGCACTTTGCAAACTGCCGCCCTGAAGGCCGACCGGATTGGCGCGACGAGCTATGCGGTGGCGCTGACGGGGCCGGGCGGCATCAATGTCACGCGCGGCTTTGGCCTGGAGATCCAGGCACCGGCCGGCGACGTCAAGCGCTCCACCATACAAACTGTCAAAGCGAACGGCGGCACGCTGACGGTGAGTTCCGACGTGCTTACCGACCTGATCCCGGAGCGCTCCAAGGTAACTGTCACCGTTGGTCCGAGCGCGCCGTTCGATGTGCCTGGCCTGCTCACCCAGCTCGACCGTTACCCCTATGGTTGCGCCGAGCAGACCACCAGCCGCGCCCTGCCGCTGCTCTATCTCGATGAGGTCGCAGCGGCGACAGGCACGGCCCAGGATGGCGCCGTCAAGGAGCGCGTGCAGGCTGCCGTCAGCCGTCTGTTCGAGATGCAGGACAGTTCCGGCTCATTTGGTCTGTGGGGCCCAGGCACCGCCGACATGTGGCTGAGCGCCTATGTCAGCGACTTCCTGACCCGTGCCAAGGAACAGGGGTATGTTGTGCCCGCCAGGAGCCTGACCAGCGCCCTCGACCGGTTGCAGAACTCGGTCAGCTACGCGTCGGACTTTGAACGCGGCGGCGAGGAAATCGCCTATGCGCTATACGTGCTGGCGCGCAACGGCCGCGCGCCGATCGGTGACCTGCGCTACTACGCCGACACGCGCATTGAGCGGTTCGCAACGCCGCTGGCCAAAGCCCAGATCGGCGCCGCGCTGGCGCTCTATGGCGACACGGTCCGCGCCGAGCGCGTGTTCGACGGCGCGCTTGCCGACACCGAGAAGCTCGCCTCGGATCAAAACCGCCGCGACTATGGTTCGAACCTGCGCGACGGTGCTGCGATGCTGACGCTGGTGTCAGAAACTGGCGTGCGCAAGGACAGCGCGGCGCGGCTGTCGGAACTGGTGACCCAGTCGCGCAAACGGCAGACCTACACCTCAACCCAGGAGCAGGCCTGGATGCTGCTGGCGGCGCGCGCCCTGATCGAGGAGGGCAAAAGCCAGAAGCTGACCGTCAATGGCAAGGTGACAACGGGCACGCTGATGCAGTTGCTCAACGCCCGTGAACTGGCTGCTGGCCCGACGATCGTGCGCAATGACGGCGACAAGGACCTGCAAGCCGTCGTGACCGTGATGGGTGAAGCGGCAAGCCCTGAACCCGCCACCGCCAAGGGTTTCGCCATGACGCGCAGTTACTACACGCTGGCGGGTGACGAGGTGAAGCCCGAGGACGGCGTCATGGCCCTGAAGCAGAACGACCGGCTGGTCGTGGTGCTGGAGCTCAAGCCGACCGACGGCAAATCCGGCCGCGTGCTGCTGGTCGACCGGCTGCCGGCTGGCCTTGAGGTGGAGAACCCGCGTCTGGTGGAAAGCGGCAGCATCGCTAGCCTGCCCTGGTTGCAAGGCCTCGCCAACACTGACCACACCGAGTTCCGTGACGACCGCTTCGTCGCCGCGCTCGACCTGACGGCCAGCGCCACCAACAGCAGCGCCGGCGAAACCAATGGCGAGGCTGATGCCACGGCTGCGCCAGTGACGCCCGCTGGTCCGGCTTCGACACTCGCTTACGTTGTGCGTGCCGTTACTCCGGGCAGCTACCTGATGCCTGCCGCTACGGTGGAGGACATGTACGTACCCGACCGCCATGCCCGCACCGGCACCTCCAGACTGACGGTGGCGGCGCAGTAAGCAATGCACCCGCCGGGCGCCAGTTGTGCGCCTGGCGGGTTATCGATGTAAGGGGGTATGGCTCGAGTCACGTGATCGCGTAACTTGAGCGCATCGGGATTGGCCCGCGCCCGCCTTGGCCTTCAGGACAGTTCCGGTCTTTCCCGCACCAGTTGATCTGCTTCCAGCATCATTTGGTGAGCGGCAGTGCGCAGCCGCATCAGTTCTTCAATTGCCGCGACGACGTGATCGACCATGTCGCGCATGATTGGATCGTGGCGGCATTCATTGGCGATCCGCCACAGCTGTTCGATGGTCTGTGGCACGGTCAGCGGCACAACTGACCGCTCGGCAAGCTTGCCCTTGCGGCCATCGCGGAGCTCGAAATGCAGCACGTTCACAAGCATCTCCATCGTCGGGGAAAATGTTGACCGCTGTGCGCCAAGTTTCATGCCGGATCGCCCGATCACGACACCTCGTTGCAACTTCAAGCAAAAATAGACAAAAATCGACGGTTACACTACTGGGTACTGTCCTATTCTACTGTGTATTGGGATTATATTTCAGTAATTTAATGATTAAATTGCATTAATACTTATGTAACTGCGCTGTGTGCTCGCGACAAATGCCGTGGATGCGCCCTATTGCCGACATGCTCGACCCACAGAAAATGGTTAGCAGTCGTGGTCCGCCGTTTGCAGCTTGGTAACGCTGTTGCGTGAAACTGTGCAGTGCGGGGACCGGGTGTGGGCTGGTCGGTTGAGGTCATCAACCGGCACGCGTGTGAGTGCGTAAGTGATGAAACTTAGTCTGGTTATGTTGGTCTTGACGGTCGGATTTGTTGTTGCCGGGCTGACCGGCTGCAGCTCGTTCAGCGTGCCTGAGCTGACCGGTGGCTTGGCCTTGAACGAACAAGACAATGCCTTGGCATCAACCACGGACATCGTTCCCAACCAGCAAGTGGCCGAGCAGGAAGTCGGTGTTAAGAGTTCCGCCAAAGCGCCAAAGGGAGCTCTCTCCGACCGCGATTATAGTGGCGCTGCACTTGACCCGGACGCCGCGCTGGCGGCGATCAACAGCTATCGCGGCGAAAAGGGCTTGCCGCCGCTAAAACTAGATGCCCGCCTGACGGCTGCAGCCAAGGCGCACTCTCGCGATCTGGCCAAGAGCGACCGCATCTCGCACTACGGCTCCGATGGCTCTAGCCCGTGGGACCGGGTGGCGCGCACTGGGTACGCCGCCGCGCTTGCCGCCGAGAACATCGGCACCGGCCAGGCCAGCATGCTGGAAGTCATCAAGGGCTGGAAGGGCAGTGCCGCGCATAACCAGAACCTGCTGCTGCCCGACGCTGAAGACATGGGCATTGCCCTGGTGCAGGAACCCAAATCCGAGTTCAAGACCTTCTGGACCCTGGTCGTCGGCACCAGCCAGTAATTGTACGAGGCCCAGGTGGCCGGATACACAGTCCTACCGCCTGAGCGACAGCGCTGCCGATACGATGGTGATGTCGATGCCGAGCGTGCGGCGGGCGACGATGGCGAAGGCGATGGTGGCGGCGACCAGCGCCAGCGAGGTTGCGGCAGCGGCGCCAAGGATGCCGTAGACTGGCACCAGTGCCAAGTTCAACACAACGCTGAGGATCGCCGAACCGCCCAGCACATAGGCGCACTGGGTCTGCGCGCCAAGCATGCGCAACATGAACTCGGCCGGCCCAACAGCAGCGCGCACCAAGAGGCCGATCACCAGCACGAACATCGCTGGGTAGCCGCTCTCGAATTCCGGCCCGAACAGGCCCAGCAGCGGCCGGCCGAGCAACAGCAGCAGGATGGCGCCGGCCAGCGATGGCCAGAATGTCCAGTTGACGGCATCGTGCACGCTGGCGATCAGGCCCTCGCGATCACCGCGCGCGTTCTGCGCCGACAACCGGCTGGATTGAGCGCTGCCGACCGCATAACCGACAAAGGCGATCAGGCTGATGGTCTTCAGCGCCGCGTAGTAAATGCCGACAGCATCGGCTGCCAGATAGCGCGCCAGCACCAGCACGTCGACATTCTGCAGCACCAGTTCGCAGGCTGAGATGAACCAGATCGGCAGCGCCGTGGTGAACCACAGACGCGAGTCGTGTGCTACGGGGCCAACCGGGATCTCGCGTGACAACCGGCGTTGAATGAAGATCGCCTGGATGACGCTGGTCACCCATGTGGAGGCAATGGCAGCGCCCACCGCTGTTGTCGCTGTCAGCGGCCAGCCGGCG
>JANNSA010000324.1:0-1579 GCA_031402115.1 Hyphomicrobiaceae bacterium
GCCGAACTCGAATACGCGGCGTTTATCGGCGGGATGTTCGTGTTCGGCGACAAGCCAAGGGCTCGAATCGCTGAAATGTGCGCGGTATGGACGGCATTGCTTGATCACGCGGCTGAACAGTCTTCGCGGCCGTCTTGTTAGCGAAACCTGCCGACCGGTCGCGCAGCACCGCGGCGGAGGTGGCGATGTTGCCTGCCACCGCGTCGGCGCATCAGGCGTCGAACGCTGGCGTGTGTGCGATGGCGACATTCTTCTGGCCGGGAGGCCTTGCGGCATGAACCGTCAGGGGATGCATCAGAACTGTTGCGGTCGATCGGCGGGCCCAGGCGCTGGCGGCAGGGATAGCTGAACTGGCGGAACCTCCAAAGGATCACCCGGCTGAGGTTGAGGCGGATCACCGGGCACCGGCGCCGGTTGCGAATCGCCTGCGGATTTCGGGAAGTGTCGCGCGAGAATTAACTCGAAGTTGGCATACATGACGCATTCTCTCTACGTGTTCACTTTCAAGTGCCAGACTGGCGGAAATCTGCGCCGTAACGCTGACGCGGCACGGCGCAGGCTGGTGATCGTGGGGCTAGCGCGACTTGCCGGCGTAGCCGTCTGACTTGCCGCCATTCTTGTTGTCTGGTTTGCGCGCCTGTTGGCTGTCTGGCTTGCTGCTCGTGGCGCTGCCCTTCATGCCGGCGTTAGCCGCCTTCTCCGGCGTTTCGGAATGGCCGTGGCTGGCTTTGCCACCGGGGTTCGCCATCTCGCGCTTCTTGTCCATATTTGGCTGCTTGTGGTCGGTCATTGGGCTTCTCCTGTTTACTTGCAGTTTGCATGAAACGCGAAAAGCCACGAAGTGTTCCGGCTCCGGTTCAACGGCTCCAGTAAGTTGGCTGGCCGTCATGTTCATGAACCTGCGTCTGCCAACTCAAATCAGTCCATAAATCATCGCTGAGCGCCGGCGCGTCTTTCAGCAGCGCTTCTGTCACCTGGGAGCGGAAACCGCCGAGATCCTTGTCGTAGGTCAGTACGCCCCATGGCAGTGGATAGTGACTGTGCCCAAGGCCGAGCAGACCGCCGAAACTCATGACGGCGTCAGCAACTTTGCCCGACGGCTTATCGATCATCAGATGATCGATTTCGCCAACGTTAGAAACGGGAACCGATGCGGCTGGTTTGGCGTTGGGTTTGGCGAAACTGGCCATACAGATCGACAAAAGGAGCGAGCCATGCACCCGGCCAATGATCCGATCGGAAGCGCCGCTCTGACCAATCCAGAGGCGAAGTTCGAGCACCCGATGGCGATCGTTGCGGCAGGTGGGCTAAGCCCCGAAGCCAAACGCGCCGCCCTCGACCGCTGGGCGGCCGATATCGCGCAACGGATCAAGGCAACGGGCGAAGGCATGACGCCAGCACCCGGCGCGCCCAACGATGCGACGTTGATGGACGAGATCGCCCAAGCGCGGCGGTGCATGGATCGACAACCGCCAGGGTGCGCGGCAGCACAATAAAGACAGTCAGCACACCAAGTGAATCACTTCGAGTGCGGATGTGTGGCGCAGGGTGCGAAAGGCGTCTTCGCCGTATCGCACCA
>JANNSA010000325.1:0-8373 GCA_031402115.1 Hyphomicrobiaceae bacterium
CCGGGACAGCGATAGCGCTCGCGTATAGTCTTTTTCGTCCGGCAACACGTCTGGGATCGTCGCCTGGAAGGTCGGCGTAAAGCCGGCGGATGCCGACTGCAGTACGAAGATCAAGACATAAACTTGCCAGATCTCGGTCACGAAGGGCAGCAGCAGCGCAACGGCGGCGCGGACCAGGTCGAGCGCGACGAGCATCGCGCGGCGCGGCAGTTGCTCAGCAAAGGCGGCCGCAATCGGTGCCACACCGACATAGGCGATCATCTTGATGGCGAGTGCCGTACCCAGCACGGCACCGGCGTTCGCGCCCGCCAGTTCGTAAGCCAGCAGCCCGAGGGCGACGGTGGCGAGCCCGGTGCCGATCAGCGCGATCACCTGAGCGGCGAACAGATGACGATAGGTGCGGTTCGAGAAAACGCTGAGCATCACAGGTAGTTCGCGATTTCCTTGAATGCCACGAGGCGTGGCTGCCTGCCCATGACTGTGACCTGATCATCACAATCATGCCCTTGAAATCGTCATGGGTGTGCCTTAGCTGCTCCTCGCCCTCGGGATCTGGTGCTCGCTCACTCACGAGCTTGATTGCTAGTCCTCTAGAAGGTACGGGGCAAGCGCCCTGCGGCGTCCGGGTACGGATTGCTCAGAATTGCGAGAGATGTGATTGACGAATTGGGTCGGCCTGAATGCGCTTCGACTGATCATCGTTTTTGCGATGGTGCTTGGCATGCTGGTATCGCCGATCAGCGGTTTGGCGTCGCATCATCCGGCTGCGCTCGACGCCGAAACTGCCCGCCACGCCGAGTTGGCGGCGCAGATTGAGCCGCACGACCATGTCCATGACGATGGCACTGAGGAAGAGCGCTCACCGGGCCATGCGCATCACGATCCCGCCGATCACACGCATGAGAAGGCGAGCATGTTGCCGGGCTTGGCGCCACTGATTCCCATGATCAGCAAGACGTGGCTGGCCTACGCGCCACGGTTCGGCGATCTGGACACCCGTTCCCGGCTGGACCGTCCGCCGCGACCCATCGTCTTCAGCTGATCGCGGCCGCTTGCGCGGCTACCCTCAACACAGACGACAGGATTTCTCATGCAAGGACCCTTCTACGAGGGCCCGCCGCGTTCGCGTTGGCGGCTTGCCCTTCCCGTGCTCAGTGTACTCGTGGCTCTGCCACTGCTGTGCGGGACTGCCTTTGCCCATGCCGTCGCTGAAGGCGACAAGGGCTACATCCAGGAGATCACAGGCGTCCACTTTGCGCCCTTCATGTATCTGGGCGCCAAGCACATGATCACTGGCTACGATCATCTGCTGTTTCTGGCCGGCGTTATCTTCTTCCTCTACAGGTTGAAGGACATCACCACCTATGTGACGCTGTTCGCCATCGGTCATTCGACTACGATGATCCTTGGCGTCACCTACAATATCTCGATGAGCTCCTATCTCATCGACGCCATTATCGGACTGTCGATCGTCTACAAGGCGCTCGACAATATGGGTGCCTATCAGCGCTGGTTCGGCTTCCAGCCCAACACCAAAGCGGCGACCCTGATCTTTGGCCTGTTCCATGGATTCGGTCTCGCCACCAAGGTGCAGGAATACCAGATCGCCCCCGACGGGCTTCTGACCAACCTTGTCGCCTTCAACATCGGCGTTGAGATCGGCCAGCTGCTTGCCCTCTTCGCCATCCTGATTGCCATGAGCGTCTGGCGCAAAACCGACAGCTTCTGGCGGCACGCCTACACGGCCAATGTCGTGATGATGTGCGCCGGTTTCGTCCTGACCGGCATGCACCTTGCCGGCTATTTCAATAACGCCATCTGAGGGAACACTTCCATGTACAATTCCGATATGCCCAACCGAGCCGAGCTGCCCAGCACCGCGCAGCTCGTCAAATCGACGATCCTGGCGCTCATCGCGGCAGCGATCATCCTTGTGACCATTGTGCTGCCCGCCGAGCATGCCATTGATCCAACCGGCATTGGGCGGTGGCTCAAGCTGACCGAGATGGGTGAAATCCGCATCCAGCTAGCCGCAGAAGCCGCGGCCGACCGGCTGAAAGATGAGCAGCCAAAGGCGCCGGCGGTGGAGCTGCCTGCTGACAAGCGGTCAAGCCTGATGACCATCCTGGCGCAGTTGGTCATTTCCCCAGCCGCAGCGGCTGAGCCGATCGTGGCACCAGCGAGCAAAAAGGATGAAATCAGCATCGTCCTCAAGCCCACCGAGGGCACTGAATACAAGATGACGATGGTCAAAGGCGCGGAGGTGAAGTTCACCTGGACCGTGGCCGGCGGGGTCGTCAATTATGACATGCACGGTACGTTGGCCGCAGGCGGCGCCGAAAGCAGCTACAAAGCCGAGCGTGGCGTCGGCCAGCAAGAGGGCACGCTGACAGCAGGGTTTGACGGCTCACATGGCTGGTTCTGGCGCAACCGCGGCAAGGAGCCCGTCACGATCACACTGAAAGTTGAGGGCGCATACTCTGAGCTCAAACGCGTGATGTAAGCCAATGGCGCGGATCCTTGGCTTTGACTATGCTCGTCGGTTGAAAGCCATCGCCGCACGTGAAAGCACGAAGGTTACCGCTTGCCGTCACTCATCGCACGGCAAGCGCTTTTCCGAAATGACCCGTGACGCCAATGGCCAGTTTCGGGTCTCCTTGTTGTGCATTCGAGGCTATGCACCTCGCATGCTGCATCTGCTCACAGCCAGGGTCAGAAGCAGAAGTTCAAACCGAACCACTACCGTCGAGCGGCGTCAAGCTGAGCGCTCAGCCGCTCAGTTCGGCGACGGCTTCGATCTCGATATGCATGTTCGGATAAGCCAGGTTTGGCAGGCCCGCGACGGTGAACGGACAGTTGCGGGTAGCGAGGCTGGCAAGCGACCGGGTGATGCCGGCATGGGCCAGCGCGTCGCCCGGCGCTGGCGTCGCGAGATAGGCGCCGAGGCTGAGCAGCCGATGTGGGCCATCGCCAAAGCCATGCAAAACGCGATCGATGTTGGCCAAACAGGTGGACGTCTGGCGTTCCCAATCGCCGGGATCAAGCACTCGGGCGCGGCTGTCGAGAGAAACCTGGCCACCGACGAAGGCAAGGCCATCGCAAGCCAGTCCGTGCTTGTAGGGCAGGTGCACTGGCCAGTCCCAATGACCCTCCGGCCAGCTATGGCGCTTCGTCAGTTGCGCGCCATCGATGCCGATCATGCCCATCAGTTCAATCTGGATGCTGTAACCGCCAGCGAGGGCACAGGGCAGGGAAATGCCCGTCGCGATCGGACCTGGCTCCGGGAAGTATGCGGCAGCGGCGCGAGCGGCGGGCTCCCAACCGGCGGCAGTGCCGGCAGCAAAATACCAGCGATTGATGCGCACGATGTCGCTGAACCCGGCGCCCAGCTCGGCCAGGGTCGCGCTAAGTCCAACCATGACTTCGCGGCTCTCGGTGACGGTATCTGAAACCGCCGAAGGCCGCTGTCCGCCAAGAAAAAGGAACCGGCCCTTGCGGATGCCTGTTGCAAAGCCGTTGCCGCCGCCGCGAGCGCCGATCACCCGCGCGGTTGGCCCAGGCGGGCCAGTAACGGCAGCCGCCTGCATGGCAATGTTGCTGCCACTCAATCCCGGCTGACTGACCGGCACGAGTGTCACCACCGGATTGGTTTGCGCCGGCAAAGCGTTCGCCAGACCGGCCAATATAGCGCCTTCGTCCACGGCGCCGGACTTGAAAAACACGCGCAACTGGCACACGTCGCTCATGGGCGCGCCGCGCCCGGCCAGCGACTCTGCCAAGTCAATCAACTGGCGTGCCAGCGTGCCTTCGCCGCCGGTCGTAAGAATCAGTTCGCCAGAACCTTGCGTCATCGCCCTACTGCTTCGGTTTGACGCCGCTGGGATCATACATCGGCTTGAGGCTCGCGGTGGCGCGCATGCGCGTTGCCGCCACGTCGATTTCGTAGCTGGAGGCCAGCATGTCGGCGGGTTTCTCGCCCGGATCGCAATCGACATAGCCGAGCGCTATAGCGCCACCGAGGTGGTGGCCATAATTCGCGGAAGTGGTGTAGCCCGCCAACGTGCCGTTCCGGTAGATCGGTTCGTGATGGTACAAGAGCGGCTCTGGGTCGGTAAGCTTGAACTGCATCAGCCGGCGCGACAGGCCCTGCTGTTTCTTGGCTAGCACTGCCTCACGGCCGATGAAATCGCCATACTTGCCGCGGGCTTTGTCCGTTTTCACGGCGAAGCCGAGGCCAGCTTCCAGCACGTGATCGGCATCCGACATGTCATGGCCCTGGTGCCGGAACGCCTTTTCCATGCGGCAGCTATCCAGCACATGCAGGCCGCAGGGCTTCAAGCCCATCGGCTCGCCGGCCGCCCACAGGCGGTCGAACACGTGCCGCGCCATGTCGGCGGTCGCATATAACTCCCAGCCCAACTCACCAACAAAGGTGACGCGATGCGCGCGCACGCGCGTCAGGCCGATTTCAATGGTCTGCGCCGTGCCAAAGGGGAAGGCGTCGTTTGACAGGTCGGCCCGGGTGATCAGTTTCAACAGGTCGCGCGCCTTCGGCCCCATCACCGGAATGACGGTCTCCATCACGGTCACGTCCGTGGCAATACAGATCGCGTCATCGGGGATGTGGCGCTTGATCCAAGCGAGATCGCGCGGCACCGTCATTGATGGCGTGATCACCAGAAACAGGCTCTCGGACAACCGCGTCACGGTCACGTCAGCCTCGACGCCGCCTTTGCCGTTCAGCCATTGCGTATAGACGATGCGGCCAACCGGCACCGCCACGTCGGCGGCGCAAATGCGCTGCAGGACGGCTTCGGCATCGCGGCCTTCAACGCGGATCTTGCCGAACGAGGTCATGTCGAAGAAGCCGACGCCCTCGCGGATCGCCTGATGCTCGGCAGCAGCGTGCTTGAACCAGTTCTGCCGCTTCCACGAGTACTGGTATTCCGGCTTCTCGCCCTGCGCCCGCGCTGCCTTCGGCACGAACCAGTTCGGCCGCTCCCAGCCGCCAGCCTCGCCAAAGCAGGCGCCGAGCTCCGCCATGCGCTCATGCAGGGGCGAATGCCGGACGTCGCGCGCCGTCTCGAACTGACGGTAGGGCCAGTGATGCGCATAGAGCAGGCCGAGCGTCTCGGTGACCCGTTCCGTGAGATAGGTCTTGGTGTTCTGGAAGCCGTGCATGCGGCGGATATCAACGTCACCCAGGTCAAATGACGGTTCGCCCAGGTCCATCCACTCTGCCAATGCCTGACCGGCGCCGCCTGCGGAAACGATGCCGACCGAGTTGAAACCGGCCATCACCCAGAAGCCGCGGCACTCCGGCGCCTCGCCCATGTGCCAGCGATCGTCGGGCGTGAAGCTTTCCGGGCCATTGAAGAACTTGCGGATGCTGGCGGTTTGCAGCACGGGCAGCCGCTGCATGGCCATTTCCAGGATCGGCTGGAAGTGCTCGAAATCATCCGGCAGCTCGCCAAAGCTGAAGTCTTCCGGGATGCCCTCGCCGGTGCCGGGATTCGGCCACGGCTTGGCCTTTGGTTCGAAGCAGCCGAGCAGGATCTTGCCGGCGTCTTCCTTGTAATAGGCGCATTCCTCCTGCACGCGCATCACCGGCAGTTCGCGGGTGATGCCGGCGATTGGCTCGGTGACGATGTAGAAGTGTTCGCAGGCCTGCAACGGCACATCGACATGGGCCATCAGTCCGACATCGCGCGCCCACAGGCCGGCGCAGTTGACCACATGCTCAGCGGCGATGGCGCCCTGGTCGGTGCTCACGCCGGTGACTTTGCGGCGACCATGGCTGTCGACAACAGTCGTTATGCCGGTGACCTTCACGTCCTCGTGGATCTTGACGCCCTGCTGGCGGGCGCCCTTGGCCATTGCCAGCGCCACATTGGCAGGGTCGGCTTGGCCATCCTCAGGATACCAAAGCGCCGCCTTGGCATCACCGAGTTCCAGCAGTGGATAGATTTCCTGTGCTTTCTTGATACTGATCAACTCGGCGGGAAAGCCGTTCATAGCGACAGAACTGGCCAGCCGCCGGACTTCCTCCGCCCGCTCATCGCTGATCGCAATGTACAGCGAGCCATTGCGCTTGAAGCCGGTGGAAAGTTCAGTCTCTTTCTCGATCCGCTGGTAGAGATCGGCCGAGTATCTGGTGATGCGCTGGATGCTGGGGCTGGCGCGGCCTTGCGCGATCAGACCCGCCGCGTGCCAGGTGGTGCCCGAGGTGAGCTTCTTGCGCTCCAGCAGCACCACGTCGTTCCAGCCAAACTTGGCTAGATGATAGGCGACACTGCAACCGGCCACGCCACCGCCGATCACGACGACACGGGCTGATTTCGGAAGTGTGGCCATGGCTTCACGCTCGTCAGTTGTTGGCGGCTGGTCGGAGTCTGAACGCTTCAGTTACATCAACTTGACCCTGATCGAACAGAGGTGCCATGACGGTTCGCGGCGTTGAAAGTGCCAGATCAGGTCCAGCCCTCCACAGCTGCGCCGTCAATCCCAACAAATGCAATGCTTTCCGAGCGACTTCAGCGAGCGCCACTTGCATTTAAAATCCATCAGGTCTTCAAAGTATCGCAAGCTTGCCTAACTTAGAGACGCAGGTCCAGCGTCGAGGCTATGCAGCGCGCATGTTACAGTGCGGCAAGCTCGCACGGCGTTAGCCCGCATGCCGCCAGTGCCTTCAGTTTGATCCCTCGCAGGAGTCTTGGTCCGTCATGGTTGATCTCGAAACCCGAAAGCCCGGCCCGCGCCGTGAAGCACTGAACCGGGCAGGTGCCGCCGCCAAGCGGCTGGGTGGACGGATCGGCAGCAGCTTAGGCGACCGGCTGAAGGAGCGGCGGCTGCAGCGCGAGGCGGCGAGCGGCTTGGTAAGCCTGAATTTGCCGTTGCGGGATGAAGCGCGGCGCTCGCGCATCGACCGCATGCGCAAGGCCGTCCACCAGCACGGCGCGCTCTCTAAAAAGGGCGTGCTTGAGCGGGCATTTACGTTCGCGTTTCGCGGTATGGTTTATGCGCAGATCTGGGAAGACCCGGATATTGATCTGGAAGCGCTGGCGCTGACGCCTGAGCACGACATGGTGACGATCGCCTCGGGTGGCTGCAACGTCATGAGTTACCTGATCGCCAGTCCCAACAGCATCACAGCAGTTGATCTCAACCGCGCGCATATCGCGCTCAACAAGTTGAAGCTGACAGCGGCCCAGACGATGCCGGACTGGGCGACCTTTTATCGCTTCTTTGGTCAGGCCGACAGTCGCGTCAATCCGCAGATTTATAAAGATTTTCTGCGCGACAATCTGGATGATGAAACACGCAATTACTGGGAACGGCGCGACCCGTTGGGACGCCGTCGCATCAACTTCTTCGCCAAGAACGTCTATCGCTTCGGCCTGCTCGGTACGTTCATCGGTGCCGGCCATAAGCTGGCGCGCCTGCTTGGCGCCGACCCGCGCCGGTTGCTGGAAGCCAAGACGCTGGAAGAGCAACGCGCCATCTTCGAGAACGAACTCGCGCCGCTGTTCGAGAAGCGAGTGGTGAAATGGCTCGTTGAACAGCCGATGTCGCTGTACGGCCTCGGTATTCCGCCGGCGCAGTACAAGGCGCTGGCGGCATCGGGCGGCGGTGATATCCGGCAGGTTCTGTTGGAGCGCCTGGAGCGGCTGGCCTGTGATTTCGAGATTGACGACAATTACTTTGCTTGGCAGGCCTTTGGCCGCCGCTATGGCACCACCAAGGATGCGCCGGTGCCGCCTTATCTGGCGGAAAAGAACTGGGATGCGGTCCGTGCCAATGCCAGCAAGGTTTCGGTGCAGCACATCAACTTAATCGATTTCCTGAAGTCCAAGCCGGACGCCAGTCTCGACCGCTATGTGCTGCTCGATGCGCAAGACTGGATGAATGACGAAATCCTGACAACGCTGTGGCGCGAGATCACGCGCACGGCGCGCGCCGGGTCCCGCGTCATTTTCCGCACTGCGGCTGAGGAAAGCCTGCTGCCTGGTCGCATTCCAGACGATCTGCTCGGGCGCTGGGACTATGACCTTGAGCGCTGCAAGGACTTTACCCGCCGCGACCGGTCGTCCATCTATGGCGGCTTCCATCTGTATGAGTTGCGCAACGCGGGCCAAACATGAGCGGTGCCTCGACGGAGCCTGCGGCTGCACATATGGACCGCATCTATCGCGGCCAGCGGCACATCTACGATCTGACCCGGAAGTACTACCTGCTGGGCCGCGACCAGTTGATTTATGAGTTGGACCCGCCCGCTGGCGGGACCGTGCTGGAGCTTGGCTGCGGCACCGGCCGCAACCTCGTCGCGGCGGCACGGCGGCATCCGAATGCCCGCTTGTTCGGCATCGACATATC
>JANNSA010000326.1:0-8869 GCA_031402115.1 Hyphomicrobiaceae bacterium
GCCAGATGTCGACCGGCGGCAGCCAGCCACCGAGGAACAGCACCGTCGTCAGCGCGCACATCACGGTGATGGCGACATATTCGCCGAGCATCAGCAACAGATAGGGGCCGGACGAGTACTCGACCATGTAACCGGCAACCAGTTCAGATTCGGCTTCCGGCAGGTCGAACGGCGGCCGGTTCGTCTCAGCCAGCGCCGAGATGAAGAAGATCACAAACATCGGGAACAGCGGCAGCCAGTACCAGTCGAGCAAGCTGGCGGGAGCTCCCATCAGTGTGCCGACCCCCGACCGCTGCGCTTGGATAATCTCGTTCAAGTTGAGCGTGCCGGCGCACAGCAGCACCGTGACGATCACAAAACCGATCGACACTTCGTAGCTGACCATTTGCGCGGCGGAACGCAAAGCTCCCAGGAACGGGTATTTGGAATTGGAGGCCCAGCCGGCCATGATGACGCCGTAGACCTCGAGCGACGAAAAAGCGAACAGATACAGGATGCCGACGTTGAGATTGGCGATCGCCCAGCCATCCTGCACGGGGATCACCGCCCAGGCCGCCAGCGCCGTGCCGGCCGCCACGATTGGCGCCAGCAGGAACACCGGCTTGTCGGCGCCGGCCGGAATGATCGGCTCTTTGAACAGGAACTTCAGCAGGTCGGCGAACGACTGCAATAGGCCAAACGCACCGACCACATTGGGGCCTTTGCGCATCTGCACCGCCGCCCAGACCTTGCGATCCATCAGCAGCAGATAGGCAATGATCAGCAGCAGCGCCGTCAGCATCAGCACGCTCTTGCCAAGCATCAGAGCCAAGGAAAAGCCCCAGGCATTCCAGTGCGGCATGATGGTGGACGCGAAAAAATCAGCCATGGGCCACCTGTGCCGGTCGATTCACCGTTGTCATCCTGGGCCTTGTGCCAAGGACCCCAGGGCAATTCAATTCTCGGTCTCGCACTCCCACAGGTGTCATCCCAGGGCTTGTCCCTGGGACCCATCGTGCAACGCTCCCAGCGCTTTGTGTGTTGCACAATGGGCCCTGGGCACAAGGCCCAGGCAGACAGACGTGGATGTGGCGTCGACCGGGCCAGAACTGAACCGCCCTGCCCAGGACCCATGGTTCCGCGTCTGCAGACGCATGAGTTGGCACCCGCGCGTCGCGCAACCATGGGGCAGGGCGCGCGGAAACCTGGATCCTGGGCACCAGGGCCGGGATGACAAGTGGCGCGGAGGACAGGGCGTGGTCAACCATGGACCACCTTCAGGGCGGGAACGGCTGGAGCCAGTGCGAACGCCACCGCTGCGTCGGCATGAATGAGGGTCGTGTCGAACACTGGCATAGCCACGTTTTGGGCATTCAACAACATGCCGACCTCGGTGCAACCAAGGATCAGGCAATCCGCGCCAGCAGCCACCAACCGTGCCGCGATTGCCTCATAGCTCGCACGGCTGGCCTCGTTGACCACGCCCTTGCACAGTTCGTCATAGATGATCCGGTGCGTTTCGGCCCGGTCATCGGCATCAGGCAGCACCACGTCAAACCCATGCCGCTCACGCATAGGGCCGACATAGAAGTCTTGCTCCATGGTGTAGCGCGTCGCCATCAGCCCTGGCCGGCACAAATCGTGTCGCTTGATCTCGGCCGCAGTTGCGTCGGCGATATGAATCAACGGGATGCGCACCGCCGCCGCGATCTCCGGCGCAACCATGTGCATCGTGTTGGTCGCCAGCAGCAGCACCTCGGCGCCGGCCCGCTCCAGCCGCTTCGCCACGTCCGCCAGCCGCGCGCCCGCCGCGTCCCAATCGCCAGCCGATTGCATGGCGGCGATCTCGGCGAAGTCGACAGACCAGATCAGCGTCTCGGCGCTGTGCAAGCCGCCGAGCCGCTCGCGCACAGCGTCGTTCAGCCGGCGATAATAGATCGCCGTCGATGCTGCGCTCATGCCACCGATGATGCCGATCGTGCGCATGCTACTCCGCCGCGATCCGGGTTTCAGCATCCAGTCCTAAGCGCATACGGCTGGTCGCCGCCATGGTCGCCGAGGCCCGCGCGATCGGGTTGGTCAGGTAGTAGTCGTTGATGGTTTCGGCGAACGGCGCGGCGTCCATAGCCGCATAGGTTGCATTCGCCAACCGCTCAATGCCAGCACTGCCGGCCAACTTAACCTGACCGAGCGCCGCCAGCTGCGGTGCCGCCAAATACAGCGCAGCCCTGAGTTGCTGCAGCGAGTCATACGGCAACACGTTGCCGGCTTCGGCCGACAGCGCCCGAATAATTGCCCAGTCTTCCTTGGCCTCGCCCGGCGGGAACAGCGCGCGCGCCGTCGATTGCACCCGGCCTTCCGTATTCACATAGGTCGCGGTCTTCTCGGTATAGGCAGTCGCTGGCAGCACCACGTCGGCGCGGTGCGCGCCAGCATCGCCATGGCTGCCCTGGTAGATCACAAATGCCGAGCCTATCACCGGCAAGTCGATTGGATCCGCACCGAGCAGAAAGAGCACGTCGACGCCACCAACCAGCATGCGCGCCGCGTCTAGGCCAGTCGCGCCTGGCACGAAGCCGATATCCAATGCACCGACAATGGCGGCGCCCGTATGCAGCACCGCGAAACCGTTCCAGTTTTCGCTAGGCCTGATGACACCGCAATTGACAGCAACACGCGCTGCGGTCGCCAATATCGCGCGTCCATCGGCCCGGTTCAACGCGCCCTCGCCGATGATGATCGCTGGCCGTTTGGCCGCCTTCAGCACCTCGGCAAAGGGATGCCGTCCCTCGGCGATTTCGGCCAGCACCGATGGTCCGGCACCCAGCCATAGCGCGTCATAGGTCAAATCAGCACGTGGCCCGATCACACCGGCCTTGAGGCCGCCGGTGCGCCAGCGCTTGCGGATGCGGGCGTTCAGCACGGGCGCTTCGACGCGCGGATTGCTACCGACAATCAACAGGGCATCGACTTGCTCCAGCCCTTCGATGCCCGTGTTGAACAGGTAGCTGTCGCGGCCATTGGCCGGATCAAGCGCCGAGTTGACCGGCCGCCCGTCAATGTTGCTGGAGCCCAGCCGTGCGAACAGGTCTTTCAGCGCGAACATCTCCTCGACGCCCGCCAGCGGACCGGCGATCGCGCCAATGCGGTTGGCTGGCGCGGCCCGTAAGCGACCACCCACCAGGTCCAGCGCTTCCTTCCACGATGCCGGCCTGAGGCGGCCATGTTCGCGCAAATAAGGACGATCCAACCGTTGGTTCTTTAAGCCATCGGCGACGAAGCGGCCCTTGTCCGACAGCCATTCCTCATTCACCACGTCATTGACGCGCGGCAGGATGCGCACAACTTCCTTGCCACGCACATCGATCCGGATATTGGTGCCGACCGCGTCCATCACGTCAATGCTCTCGGTCTTGGCGTATTCCCACGGCCGGGCATGAAATGCCGTTGGCCGCGCCGTCAGGGCGCCGACCGGGCACAGATCGATGATGTTGGCGCTCAGCTCCGAGGTCAGACCCTTCTCGATCGTGGCGGTGATCTCCATATCCTCGCCGCGGCTGATGGCGCCCATCTCCTCGACGCCAGCGACTTCCGTCATGAAGCGGATGCAGCGCGTGCAGTGGATGCAGCGCGTCATCACGGTCTTCACCAGCGGCCCGAGGAACTTCTCCTCAACCGCCCGTTTGTTTTCATGAAAGCGCGTCGAATCAATGCCGTAGCCCATGGCCTGATCCTGCAGGTCGCATTCGCCGCCCTGATCGCAGATCGGGCAGTCGAGCGGATGGTTGACCAGCAGGAACTCCATCACGCCTTCGCGGGCGCGCTTAACCATCTCGGAATTGGTACGGATCGCTGGCGGCTCGCCATTTTTGCCGAGCCTGAGATCATTGATCGTCATGGCGCACGAGGCTTGCGGCTTTGGCGGGCCACCCACCACCTCGATCAGGCACATCCGGCAATTGCCAGCTATGGAAAGTCGCTCGTGATAGCAAAAACGCGGAATCTCGACACCGGCTTGCGCGCAGGCCTCGATCAGGGTCGTGCCGTTTTCAACCTCGACGAGGTTCCCGTCGATGGAAAGCTGTGGCATGGGCGTCTCGACGGTTGCGGGCCAACGCGGGCACGTGCCACGTCACCAGCGGACTGGATGGAATCTCTTGAGGGTTCTAGCGAGGCATCGGCGGGGCCGCAATGGGCCGTACCAACACCGCTGGCGGCTGATTTGCCGCAGTCGTGCACATCTGTGGAGGGTGGAATGGCCAAGGCAAGCGGCGGTGCGGCACCCAGGGTCTACCTGGCGGGACCCATGGTGTTCTACGCCGATGCCGACGCCACTTTCCAGCGCATGAAGAAGATCTGCGCGGAATGCCGGCTCGACGGCGTCGCCCCGCTCGACAACCAGCTTGGCCTGGAAGGTGCGCCGCCTGGACCATCCCTCAATGCCGCCATCTACCAAGCCGATGTCGGCATCATGCGCTCCGTCGCCGGCGCGTTGTTCTGTGTCGATCCATTCCGGCGCGGCAGCGAGATGGACCCGGGGACGGCGTTCGAGATCGGCTATTGCGCGGCGCTCGGCCTGCCGATGGCCGGCTGGACCAGCGACGCCCGCGACTATCCGGAAAAGGTGCGGGCGCTGATGCAGGATGTGCACGGCGCGCCGCTGGTCGCCCTCAAGCCCGAGCGAAAATCCGGCGCTACGTCGGGCGCTCTGCGCGATGCCGATGGCATGCTGGTGCACTCGGCTGGCCTCTATCAGAACCTGATGATCGACATGGCCATCGCTGCCTCAGGCGGCACGGTGCACGCCCACGCCCAATGGCCCCGCGCCTTCCGCGCCGCCTGCAAGAATTTGGCGGCACGGCTGGAAAGAAACACGGGGTCAGGCACTTAGGGCACTTCGAACAATCGACTTTGCACAAACCGGGTTGCGAAGGCGTAGGGTGCGAAAGGCCTTCTCAGGCCGTATCGCACCGCAACAAGCCGTGGCGCCAGCCTCTGGTGCGATACAGCGAAGACTCCTTTCGCACCCTACGCCGCCCAGCCGCACTCGCAGTGATTCACTGGGTGTGCTGACTGTCCATAGCGCGGCTCAAACCTCAATGACACCGCTCATGACCAGCACGCATGCGCCGCCGATGCGGGTGGCGACAATGCGCCCGCCCGCCTTCTCGATCTCTACCGCCAGCAGACTGGGGCGGCCCATATCGATGCCTTGCGCGACCGTGAACGGCAGCACGCCGTCGCCGATATCCGGGAAACTGGCGAGCATGGCCGTGACGGCACCCGTTGCGCTGCCGGTTGCCGGGTCTTCCGGCAATCCATCGAACGGCGCGAACATGCGCGCCGTCAGGTCAACCGCACCGTCGCGTTCCGCCAGCTCTCGTGAATAGAAGTAGATCGCGTCGGCGCCCTCAGTGGGCAGGATTTGCTCGAGGGCCAGCCGGTTGACCTTGGCCAGCTGAAGTGCGTCGTGCGAGCTGACTTCCACAACAATGAAGGGCAGGCCGACCGAGGCAATGCGCGGCTCATGCCGGGTCAGTTCGATGTCACCGGGCTCCAGGCACAGGCAGGCGGCGATCTGCTCGCGGCTGAACGACGAGCCAAACGACAGCGGCTCAGGCGCCGTCAGTTGCGCGAAGCGGACACTACCGGCTTCGCGGATCAACCGCACCGGCACCAACCCCGCCAGCTCCTCGAAAATGAAAGTGTCGCGCCCGGCGTGTGTGGGTTCGCACGCCGCCAGCACATAGGCCGTGCCAACATTGGGATGACCGGCGAACGGCACTTCATTGGCTGGCGTATAGATCTTCACCTCGGCGGTGTGCTGAGGATCACGCGGCCGCCGCACGAACGTCGTTTCGGAATAATTGAACTCCCGCGCGATCGCCTGCATCTGCGCATCGCTCAGGCCGTCGCCATCCAGCACCACGGCCAGCGGATTGCCGCCGAACAGAGTTTCCGTGAACACGTCCACAGTCTGATAGCGCCGCAACATGAGCGAGGTTCCAAGTTGACAGGGATGGTGATTGACCACCCTCTTTTGAAGCCAGCAGGTCGGAAGACGGCGCCGCTGCGTAGGCTGGGCTGAACCCTTCGCGAAGCCCAGCGCCTCGCCGCGAGCGCCGACCGTGGATGCTGGGCTTCGAGATCTCAGCCCAGCCTACGTTGCGGCTCTCGCGCCACCGCCTACCCGTTGATATCGTAGGCCGCGAGCGCCGCCATGTTGACGATATCGCTGTCCTTGGCGCCGAGCGACAAGATCTGCACCGGGTGCGTCAGCCCGACCAGCAGCGGGCCAATGACCGTGGTACCGCCCAACTGTTGCAGCATCTTGGTTGAGATGGAAGCCGAGTGGAACGCCGGCATTACCAGCACGTTGGCGGTGTCGGACAAGCGGCAGAACGGGTAGAGGCCCATGGCGTCCTTGCTCAGCGCCACATCGGCGCCCATATCGCCGTCGAACTCGAAGTCGACGCCCTTGCGTTCGAGCAATTGCACCGCTTCGCGCACGCGCTCCGAACGCTCGCCCTGCGGATGCCCAAAAGTCGAATAGGCGAGCATGGCGACGCGCGGCTCGGCGCCAAGGCGGCGCGACACCTTGGCAGCCTGGATGGCGATCTGCGCCAGTTCTTCGGCGGTCGGCATGTCGTGCACGCTGGTGTCGGCGACCAGCACGACGCGGCCCTTGGCCAGCACCAGCGAGACGCCGATGGTGCGCGAGCCGAGCTTGGGATCGAGCACCTTGCGCACGTCCTCATAGGCCGACGACCAATTGCGCGTCACGCCTGTGACCATGCCGTCGGCGTGCCCAGCGGTGACCATGCAGGCGCCAAAGATGTTGCGGTCATTGTTGACCATTCGCTGACAGTCGCGCATCAGCTGGCCCTTGCGCTGCAGGCGGCCATACAGCAATTGCCCATAGGCAACGTTGTGCTCGCTGGTCCGCGAGTTCATCACGATGAACTCGGGACGACGCTGAATACCGGCGCTGCGGAACGCCGCCTCGATCTTCTCTTCACGGCCAATCAGGATCGGCGTACCGAGGCCGCTCTCCAGGAACGCGTTGGCGGCGCGCACCACCTGCTCCTCCTCACCCTCGGCAAAGACGATGCGCTTGGGGTTGCGCCGGACCTGCTCGAAAATGCCCTGCAGCCAGCCGGCGATCGGGTTGAGGCGGCCCGACAGCTTGTGCGCGTAAGCGGCCAGGTCCGGGATCTGTTTGCGCGCCACACCGGATTCCATCGCCGCCTGAGCGACGGCGGGGGGAATGGCGCTGATCAGGCGCGGATCGAACGGTGCCGGGATGATGTAGTCGCGGCCATAATGCGGTCGCTGGCCGCCATAGGCCGCAGCCACCTCGTCGGGCACGTCGGTGCGCGCCAGCTTCGCCAGGGCATGCGCCGCCGCGATCTTCATGGCGTCGTTGATCGTGGAAGCCTGCACGTCCAGGGCACCGCGGAAAATGTACGGGAAACCCAACACATTATTGACCTGGTTGGGATAATCCGAGCGGCCGGTCGCCACGATGGCGTCATCGCGCACCTCATAGACCAGCTCCGGTCTGATCTCCGGTTCCGGATTGGCCATAGCGAAAATGATTGGCTGCGGCGCCATTTTCCGGACCATGGCTTGCGTCAGCACGCCAGCTGCCGACAAACCAAAGAAGATGTCGGCGCCCGCAATCGCGTCATCAAGCGAACGGGCGCTGGTCTCGATGGCGTGCGCCGACTTCCACTGATCCAGGCCCGTCGTCCGGCCCTTGTAAACGACACCTTCCCGATCCAGGATTGTGACGTTGTTGTGCGGCATGCCGATGCTCTTGATCAGCTCGACGCAGGCAATCGCTGCGGCGCCGGCGCCCGAACACACCAGCTTGGTATTCTTGATGTCGCGGCCCGTCAGGTGCAATGCGTTGATCAAGGCAGCCGTAGCGATGATGGCGGTGCCGTGCTGATCATCATGGAACACCGGAATGTCCATCAGCTCGCGCAAGCGCTGCTCGATGATGAAGCAGTCCGGCGCCTTGATGTCCTCCAGATTGATGCCGCCGAACGAGGGGCCGAGATAGCGCACGCAATTGATGAAGGCGTCGACGTCGGCGGTGTCGACCTCAAGGTCAATGGAATCGACGTCGGCGAAGCGCTTGAACAGCACCGCCTTGCCTTCCATCACCGGTTTGGAAGCCAGCGCGCCGAGATTGCCCATGCCGAGAATGGCGGTGCCATTGGAGATGACGGCGACCAGATTGCCGCGGTTGGTATAGTCGTAGGCGGTCTTTGGATCGTTGTAGATTGCCTGCACCGGCACCGCGACGCCCGGCGAATAGGCCAGCGACAGATCGCGCTGCGTCGCCATCGGCTTGGTCGGCGTGATCTCGAGCTTGCCGGGCTTACCGCAACTGTGGAAATCGAGCGCTTCCTGATCGGTGAAAGTTGCTCTCTCAAGCTTGCGCGGCATGGGGCGTTTCCTGACGGAGACCTGGTGGCGCTGCCAGGGTTGGAGACAGATCAGCAAAGGGATTGGCAACTGGCCCGGCGCCACCCACAAGCTGATCACCATAGCGAGCCATCGGCGAGCAAACAATGCGCGGGCCGCAAACGAGCAACTGGGCGGCGCGCAAGACTGTGCACGAGCGCGGCAAGCGGGTGGTAGTGCGCCGTCGAAGTTCGCGCGGGAACTTTGCCGGTCACCGGCATATCGCTGTTGAACACCGGAGTTGTAAGGGACACCTGCGCGTTGGTGGATTCGGCTCAATTGTCTGATAATTATTATTTCGCAACCTGCACGGCCATGCTAGCTTTGCCCCCGGCAATTGGACTTTGCAGCCAAGTATCTCAAAACTCAAGGCGCTGTTGCGCAAGTATGGTGAACGCACAGTCGACGCCTTATG
>JANNSA010000327.1:0-1518 GCA_031402115.1 Hyphomicrobiaceae bacterium
GGCGGCACCATCAGCCGCAACGAGGCGTCGACGCGCACCACCACCACCATCAGCTGGAGATGCAGCATCTCGATTTCCTCACTCCAGAGGAAAAGGACACGTTCAAGACCAGCTTCGAGATCGACCAGCGCTGGCTGATCGAACTCGCCGCCGACCGCACGCCTTATATCGACCAGGCAACCTCGCTGAACCTCTATATCCCGGCCGACGTGGAAAAATGGGACCTTCTCATGCTCCACTTCCGCGCATGGGAACTAGGCGTGAAGTCGCTATATTATCTGCGTTCGAAGAGCATCCAGCGCGCTGGCTTTGCCGGTGGCGTCGAAGCCGACAACACGGTGGAGGCACCTGTCATGGAACTGTCCGCGCAGACCGATTACGAAGAATGTCTCGCCTGCCAATAAACTAAGCGCCTCTCGCGTGACGCGGGGGGCGTAAAACCCTTCCGAGGAGCCGCAATTCATGACCCAAGTCGCCACCCTTGCCAGCACTGCGCCGAACAGCGACGCTGCGCGAGGCAGTGCGGTGCGCGACGCAAGCCGGAACGTCGCCTTTGATGTGCCGCAATTTCGCGTCGGCGAACATAACGTCCATTATGAAGGCGAATATGACGCGCGGATGCTGCGCTGGCGGCAACTGGGCGCGGCGGACAAGGCGGCCAATCTGGCGACGTTGCTTGGGACGAAGGCCGCCAATATCGGCTCTGTCCTCGAAGTCGGCTGCGGTACCGGCGATGTCCTTGCCGCGGTCAAGGGGCTTGGCATCGGCAACGACCATCGCGGCGTCGATGTTGCTGACCCCGATCAGCATCGTGGAAACAATTTGAGCGGCACCGACGCCGGAGGGGCGCTCCAGCTCGACAGCTATGACGGCGTGCGCCTGCCTTATGCCGACAACAGCTTCGATCTGGTATTCGCCAGCCATGTCCTCGAACATGTCCCCGACGAGCGCGGCTTTCTGGCCGAACTAGCGCGCGTTGCCAAAGGCCCAATCTATCTCGAAGTGCCGTGCGAACTAAACCTGCGCACGAGCGAGGCCAATATGCAGACCACGCTCGATATCGGCCATATCAACGCCTATACGCCCGAAAGCTTTGCGCTGACGCTGGCGACCGGCGGGCTTAATGTCGGCGCGATGCAGCTGTTCGACCACAGCCGGGATATCCACCAGTTCACGAGCAGCGCGTCCGCCGCCGCCGCCAAGATCGCGATACGCCGCGGATTGCTGAAACTGTCGCCACGGTTCGCCAGCCGCCTGTTCACCTACCACGCCGGGGCATTGTGCACCCAGCGCGCCGCATGATATAAGAATTAGCCAAGAGGAAGAAACGATGTCACTTTTAGAAGCCCGTAACAGCTACAAGCCCTTTGAATATCCATGGGCCTATGACTTCTGGAAACGCCAGCAGCAGATCCACTGGTTGCCTGAAGAGGTGCCGCTGGGTGAGGATTGCCGTGACTGGGCGCAGAAGCTGTCCGATCATGAACGCAACCTGCTGACGCAGATCTTCCGCTTCTT
>JANNSA010000328.1:0-5176 GCA_031402115.1 Hyphomicrobiaceae bacterium
CCTCAACAATCAGGAAGCCTTCCAGCGTCGTCTCCGGCGCGATCAGGTCGGCGATCAAATCTGGACGCAGACGCGTCTCTGATTGCAAGCGGATGATCTTGCGGCCGCCGAACATGGAAACCGTACGCAGCTCAATTGACAACCGGTCAGGATCTGCGGCTAGATCGGCATCGTTGATGCGCAGGATATCGCCGGGGCTCTTGGGATCGGCGGCGAGTGCCGCTGCGAAGGCTTGCGAGCGCTCCGATACAAGCCCCAGATCCGGGCCGTAAAACAGTACGGCGCACAGTTCCGTTGGCGGACACTTGAGGAATGCCTCCGCCTGGAATGCCTTGATATCGGTCATTGCAGCCTCTGCAGCCGGTCACACCGGAACATCAGGCCTTGTCAGCGACCAAGGCAGCTGCCATGCGCGTACGGATATCGTCAGCAATGGCGCGTGCGGCGCGATCCTCGGCGTCGCGACGGCCGCGCACATTGGCGTACACCGACTCAACCTTTTGATAGGTGGCGCGGCCAACGGACTTGGCAGTGATCAGCACCCGGTTGTCATCGATCGAAACCAGTCGGAAATCAGCATCAAGGCCGAACATCAGGCCCTGGCTATTGCCCGATAGGTCGACCAGCAGGTTCTGCGCTGACTCGCGCAGCGCGATTTCCAGCCGGTAGCGGGGTGGCAACGCCTCGGCGCCACCCCGCAGCTTGAAGATCAGTTCGTTGCGGACAACCTGACCGACGCGGCCTGGGATCAGGCCAATATCAACTTCGGCCAGAGCTGAGCCGTTGGCACCCAGGCCGTTGAAGCCGGAACCATACATCGGCGAAAAGCCACATCCGGCCAGCAGGGAGCTGGCCACGAGCACGCCAAGCAGGGCGCGCCGCGTTGGCGGCTTAGTGTTCGGCTGATCGGTCTCACGCAACGACATTAATAATCCTCTGCGGCACGACCACGACTTTGCGAACTTGGCGTCCCTCCATCGCGCGGATGACGGGCTCCAGTTTCAAGGCCATGGCTTCCAGTTCGGCAGCCGAAGTATCGCGCGCGACAGTCATTTCGTCCCGCCGCTTACCGTTGACCTGTACGGCAATGGTGATCGTATCGTCAACGAGCAAGGCCGGATCAACGGTCGGCCAAGACTGCTCGATCAGCAAAGTGTGGTATCCAAGCCGCGCCCAGCACTCGTCCCCGAGGTGTGGCATCAGCAACCCAGCCATCTGCACGAGCGCTTCAGCCGCTTCGCGCAAGGCCCAGGCCATGCCGGGTTCGTCGCGTTTTGACAGAGCCGCCGTGACCGTGTTGGTAAGTTCATAGATGCCGGCAACGGCGACGTTGAAGCGCAAGTGCTCGAAGTTCCGATCGGCGGCGGCCAGTGATTTGTGCGTGGCCTTGTGCAACAAGGCCGCCTCGGCGGCCAGATTGGCTACCGCGTTAGTGCCCATTGGTGCGATCTCGGCAATCTCGTCGATCAGCCGCCACAGCCGCTGCACGAACCGGCCGGCGCCCTCAACTCCTGATGCCGTCCAGATCACGTCGCGTTCCGGCGGTGAGTCCGACAGCATGAACCAGCGGGCGGTATCGGCACCGTAATGTGCAACGATGTCGTCGGGATCGACGACGTTCCTCTTCGACTTCGACATCTTTTCGGTCAGCCCGATCGTCACGGGCTTGCTGCCGGCGACGGTGACGGCCTTGCGCTCGCCGCCTTCGCCGCTGATCCGCACGTCGAACGGCTGCAGCCATTCGCCAGCTTCGGATTGATAGGTCTCATGCACCACCATGCCTTGCGTGAACAGGCCAGCGAAGGGTTCGTCGAGCCCGACATGGCCGGTGTCACGCAGGGCGCGCGTGAAGAAGCGCGAATATAGCAGATGCAGGATCGCGTGCTCAACGCCGCCAATGTACTGGTCAACGGGCAGCCAGCGGTCTGCTGCCTGCCGCTCCACTGGCACGGTCGCGCGCGGCGAGCAGAAGCGGGCGAAGTACCAAGACGAGCAGACAAAAGTGTCCATCGTGTCGGTTTCGCGCCGCGCCGGTTTGGCACATGATGGACAATCGACATTCTTCCAGGTCGGGTGGCGGTCAAGCGGGTTGCCGGGCACGTCGAACGTCACATCGTCCGGCAGCAGCACGGGCAATTGGTTTCGCGGCACCGGGACGATGCCACAATCGATGCAGTGCACCACGGGGATCGGGCAGCCCCAATAGCGTTGCCGCGAGATGCCCCAGTCGCGCAGCCGGTAGTTGGTGCGCCGCTCGCCTTTGCCGAGCGCGCTCATCCGTTCGGCAACGACCGACTTGGCAGCCTCGACGTCGAGCCCATCGAGGAAGTCCGAGTTGGCAATCCGGCCAGGCCCCAGATAGGGCTCGTCAGCAATCGTGAACGACTTGGCGTCAGCGCCGTCGGGTAGGACCACGGGCAACACCGGCAGGCTGTACTTACGGGCGAAGTCAAGGTCGCGCTGGTCGTGGGCTGGACAGCCAAAAATGGCGCCGGTGCCGTAGCCCATCAGGATGAAGTTGGCGACGTAGATGGGCAGCTTGAGGCCGTCGATGAACGGATGCGCAGCCTTCAGGCCGGTATCATAGCCCTTCTTCTCGGCGCGCTCGATCGCCTCTTCGCTCGTGCCAACGCGCTTGCATTCGTCGAGGAATGCGATCAAGGCGGCGTTTTTCTCAGCCACATGCAGCGCCAGCGGATGCCCGGGCGATACCGCCAAGAAGCTAGCCCCAAAGATCGTATCGGGACGCGTGGTAAAAACCTCCAGCGCCTTCAACGGCTTTGGCAACTTGCCGCCAACAACATCAAACGTCATGGACAGGCCATGCGAGCGGCCGATCCAGTTGCGCTGCATCAGGCGCACCTTGTCTGGCCAGCGGTCGAGCCGCTCCAGGGCATCGACCAGATCAGCGGCGTAAGCCGTGATGCGGAAGTTCCATTGTTCGCGCTGGCGCTGTTCAATCAGTGCGCCCGAACGCCAGCCGCGGCCGTCGATCACCTGCTCGTTGGCCAAAACGGTCTGATCGACTGGATCCCAATTGACTTTGCCGGTTGAGCGGTACGCTAGGTCCTTGGCCAGCAGGTCGAGGAAGAGTCGCTGTTCGTGCTGATAGTAGTCCGGATCGCAGGTTGCCAGTTCGCGGCTCCAATCAATGGCAAGACCCATCGATTTGAGCTGTTTGCGCATCGCAGCGATGTTGTCATAGGTCCAGCCCTTGGGATGCACGCCACGCTCGATCGCGGCGTTCTCGGCCGGCATACCGAACGCGTCCCAGCCCATCGGGTGCAAGACATCATAACCCTTGGCGCGCCGGTGCCGGGCGACCACATCCCCCATCGCGTAGTTGCGCACATGGCCCATGTGGATGCGGCCTGAGGGGTACGGAAACATCTCCAACACGTAGTATTTTGGCTTGTCACCGGTGTCGGCAACAGCAAAACAGTCAGCTTCCGCCCAGCGTTTTTGCCAGTGTGGCTCGCGTTCGGGCGCGTTGTAACGTTCCGTGCTCATGGTCTCGCGTTCTGTGTGGGTGTGATAAACTGCCAAGAGCCTCAATCGCGGAAACGCGTCAAGTTGCGTTTAGGACGTTTTGCCGCCATCTTTACTTCTTGATGCCAGGGGATAAGATACCGGGGTGGCTTGCGTGCTCTGGAGGGGGCGTGCCCGCTGAGCTAATCTTGTACCGATTCTATATGCATGGACGACGGGGTATAGCTTGAGGGGAGACGACGATGGCTGCTGGAACATTCCGCACATCGCTTTCAATTACGGTTCTTTTAACAGCGGCTCTGTTGGCTGGCTGTACGGCCACGGGCGAAGTTGAGCAGACTGCGGCGATCGCCGGTCAGACGGGCGCTGCACCTGGTGGTACAGCGCCAGCCGTCGCTGCCAATGGCACGGCGAGTGGTCAGGTGGTGGCGAACGCGCAGGGCGCTCCTGTGGCCACCACGGCAGCGCAAGCGGTGCCTGTCGCTATGGCTGAATGCGAGCAACTGAAGACTGAGATGGTCGCATTCAAGGCTGACAAGATTCCCGAAAAACTTGCTCAGTTCGGGCAGTCAAAGTACTCGCCGACACCTGAGGAATCTTCGCGGTTTGCGCGCTACGTGGCCGTGAGTCAGGCCAATAAGGCAAAGTGCGCGACGTTCGCTTCGACACCGGCCATCAAGAAGAAGCCTGCCAAGGCGGCTATGGTCGATAAGGCCGTTGTCAAAAAGGCGGTTGTGATGAAGAAGAAGGCCATGGCGCCAGAGGTTGTGCCTGCCGAAGCGGCAGCCGATCCGCTGATGGACCCGATGAAGGAAGCACCGGTCGATGGTGTGATGACCACAGGTTCGTCTGGCTGAGGTAAGTTTGTGGCGGGCACGACGATGCGCCGACTGACGCCGGGCGCGCGGCAAGCGTTAGCGAGCGCATAAGTGCGTGACCCCGGTTCTCTCACCGCAACGTCCCGCCTCCGAACCGTTGCCGCCAGTATTGCGGCAACGGCCTCGGCAGCGGGACGCGCTGTTTCTGACATACGCTTGATCGCGGTCAGCAAGACGTTTGCTGCTGCCGATATTCTGCCGGTGCTAGAAGCCGGCCAGCGAGCTTTCGGCGAGAACCGCGTGCAAGAAGCGCAAGGCAAGTGGCCGGCGCTGCGTGCGCGTTTCGGCGACGTTGAGCTGCACTTGATTGGTCCGTTGCAAACCAACAAGGCAATGGATGCCGTCGCGCTGTTTGACGCGATCCATACGCTTGACCGGCAAAAGTTGGCGGCCAGCCTGGCCGCGGCGATGGCAAAGCTCGACCGGCAACCCAAACTATTCGTGCAAGTAAATACTGGTGCTGAGGCGCAAAAGGCAGGAGTCGCGGTGGCCGACGCGGCTGAGTTCGTCCGGAGCTGTCGCGAACAACACAAGTTACGCGTTGACGGTCTGATGTGCATCCCGCCTGTCGACGAAGATCCGACCCCGCATTTCCAGCTGCTTGCGGGTCTGGCGCGTGAACTTTCTCTGTCGCAGCTCAGCATGGGCATGAGTGGCGACTACCACGCAGCCATTGCCGCCGGCGCCACGCACATCCGCGTCGGTTCATCCCGGACCACCGGCACCGATGGTAAAGCTGCCGTCGGTCGAATGCACCCTGCCCACCGGAGTGACGACCGCAGCAGTGCCGCAGGCAAAGGCTTCGACGA
>JANNSA010000329.1:0-4534 GCA_031402115.1 Hyphomicrobiaceae bacterium
GCGATACGGCCTGAAGGAGGCCTTTCGCACCCTACGGGCTAAAACCTGCTGCTGGTCATCCCCATTCGCGCCGCCAGAGGCCGAGCACGCGGGTCCATAGGCGGGCGCCAAAGCTCACCGGCGTCGCGTTGAGATGGATCTGCGCGCGGGTGCGGATCACGGGCAATGGCGCCGCTCCGGAGGGCTCGATGCGCAACTCCAATTTGTACAGCGCCAATTCCGGTTGCAGTGAGCCATCGGCTTGCGGCCGCACGGCGATGTCGCCGTCATGGCTGGTCGCCAGCATCGGTTCGTCGAGCCGGGCGGTTGCCGTGCTGGCGATGGATGTCAGCCGCACCCGGTAGGTCAGGCCGGGCACACCGGCCAGCCAGGCACTGCCGGTCATGCCGGGGCTGAGGCGCGTCAGGTCGCTTTCGTTGACATAGGCGATCAATTTGGCGGGCGCCGGACGCACGATCTGCGCCAGCCGCGTCGTGCGGTCGACCCAGACGCCCTTGTTCAGGCCGGACGCCAGATCAGCGATCCGTCCAGCCTGCTCAGGGGCGAGTTCGAGGCGTTGGCGTCGCGCCACATATCCCGCCGTCTCGCTGCGCAGCGTCGCCAGCTCGTCAGCTTGCACGGCTGCAGTTCCACGATCACGTTCGCCGGTCAGCCCCCGGTTCAGCATCAGTTCGGCGACCTGGGACTTGAGCACCGATTGTTGCAGCGCGGCGTCGAGTTCGGGCGCCGCAAGGGTCAGCATCGTGATGCCGGCGGCGACCGGTTCGCCTGCGCGCACCTTGACCGTGGCCATCTGGCCGGGCTCAGGCGCAAATACGTTGAAGCGTTCCGCGCCCTGATAAACCGCTGGCAGAACCAGCGTACCATGCCACGGCAAGGCCATCAGCCCGATTGGCAGCGCCAGAACCACAAGCACACGGATCGGTCCCAGCACCCAACCCAACCGCTGACCCGCAAGCCTGAACCACATGGCGATCTCCTTGACGATGGGCCAGAGCAGGAAGCTGATCAGCGTCATCGCCGCCGCCGGCACCGCCAGCACGGCCAAGCCGAGATGATAGAGAACCAGGGCAATGCCAGCGTAGATGACCACGCGATAGACGCCCGAGGCAGCGCCATAAATGGCCAGCGCGGCGAACTTCGCCCGGCCGAACAGGGGTTCCGGCGACGCCGCCCGATCACCCGCGCCGATCCGGCGGCACAGCCAGCGCAGCGCCGTGAAGGCGCGTGGCTGCAGGTTATCGATACCGGTGGCTTCGGCGAGAATGTAATAGCCGTCATAGCGCATCAGCGGGTTGGCGTTGATAGCGAGGGTCAGCACCAGCATGGTCGTTGCCGCGAACAGCATGGTGCGGCGCAGCGCGCCTTCTTCCAGGAACGGCCAAACGAACAGCGCCAAGCCCGCCAGCGCCATTTCCGCCAACACGCCGGCTGCCGCGATCAGGGCGCGCGAACGCCTTGACCGCACCGCCCAGGCGCCGCTGGTGTCGGTGTAGAGCATCGGCCAACCGAGCATCAGCGACACGCCCATGGACGGCACCAGCACGCCAGCGCGCGCCGCCGCAAAGGCGTGACCCAATTCGTGACAGAGTTTGGCAAGCGTCAGGGCGATGGCGACGCCAACCGCGCCCTCGGCACCGAAGAAGGCGTTGAAGCTAGCCATGAAGCGCACCGGCTCACGGCTGATCAGGGTGAGCGCGACCAGCACAAGCAGGGCGATGACGGCGAGGAACCCGCGCGAAAACAGCGGCGCCACCCAGGGCAGCCCGGCATCAAGAAAGCGCTGCGGCCGGACCAGGGGAAGACGCTGGAACAGCACGGCAGCGAGTAGGGCGCCCGGGCGCCAGCGCTGCTGGTTCAGCAGTATTCGCCGTCGCGTAACTTGAGCGGCGGACAGCCGCAGCAGGCCATTGGCTTCGAGGAAGGCCCGGGTCGCGTCGACTTGCGCCGCACTGGCCGTCAGCGTTGTTCCGCACGCGATCGCCGCCGCGATCGCCGCCGGGGTGCCGAGCGGCCAGCGGGCGATGGTTTCCAGCTCAAGCCAGCCCAGCTCATAATGCGCATAGGCGGCAGGGTCTTCCAGCACGCCACGCGGCGCGCCCGCATGGTCACGGCCGGCAGGCCGCAATCGCAAGTCTTCGCGCAAAGGCGCCAATTGCGGAGTGTTGGGCGCCGGCATGGCTCACCAACCGGTCAGACGGCGCAGCGCCGACCAGGGCTTGCGCACCAGCGCATAGCCCAGCGGCGCCGCTGCGCCGGTGATCTTTGCCGTGCCCGTCAGGCCGAGGCGTGGCATCACAGCGCCGTCCGCGAACTCCGCGACGCCGGCAAATACGGCCGGCTGGCCCGGTTCCGTTGACGGCTCGAAACTCAGCTGGGTCAATCGCGCATGCACCGGGTCGGCTGGCGCGCTGGCGAGAAACAACTGCACGTCGGCGTCCAGCTGCACGATCAGCGCGTCCTCGACCGGCACCGCCAGCTCGATACGGGTGGACTGGGGATTGGCGATCGCCAGTATCCGCTCACCAACGCGCACGGGCCGGCCGAGCCAGCGCTGCCGATCCTCGAGCTGGGCGATGCCGGCGGTGCGGGCCTTGATCTCGGTGCGGGCCAGACGGTCCCGTGCCAAGCTCAACGCGCTCTGGCTTTCGGCAAGCTTAGCGCGGGCCAGCGCCACTTCGGCACGGGCGCGGTCATCAGCAAAGGCCTGCTGCTCCAGCCGCAGCAGGTCGGCGGCCAGAACCGCCATCCGGCCGCGCGCAACGGCTTCGGCGGACGCGAATTCCGTGCGGTCAAACCGCACCAGCACATCGCCGATCGCGACACGGGCATTCGGTTCAACGGCGATCTCTTTGATTACGGCATCGATCG
Source organism: Hyphomicrobiaceae bacterium (assembly GCA_031402115.1). Lineage (GTDB taxonomy): Bacteria > Pseudomonadota > Alphaproteobacteria > Rhizobiales > Hyphomicrobiaceae > JANNSA01. Next base: position 2,872 of record JANNSA010000329.1, read on the forward strand.
GCGCCGCAACGATTTCGGGATCGCGCGCAGCAACCCGGGCCTCGGCGAGCGCCGACAACGGCACCGGCACGAAGCACAGCGCCGCTAATAGGCCGATCAGGCTAACGGCACCGAACAGCTTGAGCATGGGACGGCGCGTGTGTGGCCGCGCCGCCAGTGCCGCGTGACTGGTGCCGAACGCTGAACCAAGCCGCGCCAGGACCCTAAGTTCCGCATCATTGAACGCTGTCCGGCGCAGCAACAGCGCGCCGCCCTGCAACCGCCCGCCCGGTCCCGCAAACGGCTGCCAGACGGCGTCGGCCGGCACATAATTGGCAAAGCCCCTGCGCAACCGTGATGCTATCGCGTCGCTCTGGATGGCCGTGCAAGCGTCCACCGCAAAGGTCCTGGCGCTGGTGCGTGCCAGCTCGGTGAACCAGACGATTTGCGGTGCTGTGGTTTCGATCTTCAGCCCGCCCGACACCGCCATGATGCGGTTGGTGCGGGCGCGCCAGACCAGCGCATGGTCATAAGCCACCACGCGATAGGTGTCGTTGGCGGCGATGAAGTCGAGCGTCTGCGGTGCTTCGGCCTTGCGCACCTCCCACTCCAGCTCGGCCAGCCGCGCCAGCGCCAATACTTGCGGCGGCAGGTCGGGCGGTGCAGCAGGTTCAGCAATGGGCGGCTCGGCGAGGCGCAGGGCGGCGGTCATGGGGTGCTTTCCGGTGCTGGCGCCGGGCTAGCGCCTGCCAACACCTCCGGGGCATCGGCAAAGCGCGCCATGCCGCTCATGCCGGCGGTCAACCGTGCCGTCTCTGATACGACCCGGCCGCGCACTTCCATCAACTGGCTAATGTTGTCGATCCAGGCCGCCAACGCCACCACTTCAGCTTCCACTGAGGCACCAGTCTCGTCGATGGTGACCTGGAAGCGGGCGCCGGGCACGAGGCTCCGGGCCCACGCACTCGGCACGAATGCCCGCACTTCGAAGCTGTCATCACCGACGATTTCCATCAGTGGATCGCGGAAGCCGACCGTCTCATTGGCGTTGGCGACGCGCTTGACGACGCGGCCGGCATAAGGCGCGCGGATGGTGCATTGCGTCACCTGGTTCTGCATCACGGCGACGTCGGCATTGGCCCGTTTGGCCTCGGCCCTTGCCAGCACCGCCTGCAGTCGGCTGGCGGCGCCAGAGCGCGCCAACTCCTCCTTGACCGTGACGGTGTCGCGCGCCGCGTCCGAGGCCGCGACGGCGCGCGCCAGCTCGGCGGCAAAACCGGTGCAGTCAAACGCCACCAGCACGTCGCCAGCCAGGAACCGGTCGCCATTGTCAGGACCAATGCGCTCGATCGTCGCCTGTAGCCGGCTGGCCAAAGTCGCGTGCCGCTTCGGCAGGATCAGAGCCCGGACGCGCGCATCAGTGGCGGCGGCGGAACTGCAAATGATCAGCGCGATGAGCGCCAGCAATGGAGTCAGACCCCTGCAAGTTCGCTTGGGTCTGCCCCCTGCCTTGGCTGGGCGCGTTGAAATTGGCTTGTTGAGCACGGGGTCATGATCTCGTAAGGGGACTGCAACCGCGCCTCGGCGTGAGACCCCTTCGAACTCGAAGGGGTCTGACAGCTTTCCTACTTCGCTGCCACCTGCAGCGGCCCGGAACTGCCTTGCGCAGCATCGAGCATCGCCG
>JANNSA010000330.1:0-7214 GCA_031402115.1 Hyphomicrobiaceae bacterium
CAAATACCACGAGGCGATGTCGAAGATCGGCGTCAACCCTTCGCATCTGGCGATGCATGCCGGGCACGCGTGACGGGGCTGCAGGCGCCACCACTGGGTGATCGCCCAGTCGCCAGCCGTGAAACGGACGCCGAACACTGAAGCCAACAGTTCCGTGTTTCATGCTGGCGGCGTCCCCATGTTCGGCCAAATCTCGACGCTTGCTTTCATCGGGATTGAAGCGCGGCCGGTGGATGTGCAGGTGCAGATCTCGCCGGGGCTCGCCTATTTCAGCATTGTCGGCCTGCCGGACAAGGCCGTCGCCGAGAGCCGCGAGCGCATCCGCGCGGCGCTGCACGCGATAGGCCTGGGGCTGCCGCGCAAGCACATCATCGTCAATCTGGCGCCCGCCGACCTGCCCAAGGAAGGCAGCCATTATGACCTGCCGATCGCGCTGGCGTTGTTGTCGGCGTGCGGCATTGTCAGCCAGGATCAGCTCGACCGTTTCTGCGCGCTCGGCGAACTGGCGCTCGACGGCTCGATCGCCCACGTCATCGGCGTGCTGCCGGCGGCGATCGGCGCCACGGCGCTCGACAAGGGGCTGATCTGCCCGGCATCAGGTGGCGCCGAGGCGGCCTGGGCGTCAGCCGACATCGAACTGCTGGCGCCGTCGCATATCCTCTCTCTGATCAACCATTTCAAGGGTTTGCAGACCCTGGTACGGCCCGAGCCGGCGATCGCAACGGAGCCCGACAACCTGCCCGACCTGCACGATATCCGGGGCCAGGAGAGTGCCAAGCGGGCGCTCGAGATCGCTGCCGCCGGTGGCCACAACCTGTTGATGATCGGCCCGCCGGGTTCGGGCAAATCCATGCTGGCGCAGCGCTTGCCGTCGATTCTGCCGCCGTTGTCGCCCTCGGAAATGCTCGAGGTCAGCCAGGTGCATAGCCTGGCGGGCGAGCTGATGGGCGGTCGGCTGGGGCGCGCCCGGCCGTTCCGCGCGCCGCATCACTCGGCCAGCATGGCGGCACTGGTCGGCGGCGGTTCAAAGCCACGTCCGGGCGAAGTGGCGCTGGCGCATCTCGGCGTGCTGTTCCTCGATGAACTGCCGGAGTTCTCCGCCCAGGTGCTGGATTCGCTGCGCCAGCCCTTGGAGGCCGGCGAAACCGTGATCGCGCGCGCCAATCACCGCATCTGCTATCCGTCGCGCATCCAGCTGGTGGCGGCGATGAACCCATGCCGCTGCGGCCATGCCAACGATCCAGGCTATGCCTGCGGCCGCGGCAAGAACTGCGCCGAGGTCTACCAGTCGCGCATTTCCGGGCCGCTGCTCGACCGCATCGACATCCAGATTGAAGTGCCCGCCGTCAGCGCCGCCGATCTGGTGTTGCCGGCAGCCGGCGAGCACAGCGCCACCGTGCGGGCTCGCGTGGTGGCGGCGCGCGACATCCAGACCGAGCGCTACGGCCAGCTTGGCCTGAAGGGCGTCCGCACCAACGCCCATTGCCCGGTCAACCAGATCGAGGCGCTGCTGCAGATCGAACCCGCCGCCGCCGCATTGCTGAAGGACGTGGCAGCTACCGCCAACCTGACGGCGCGCGGCTATTACCGCACCTTGCGTGTCGCCCGCACCCTGGCCGACCTCGACCGCGTCGCCGGCGTCGCCCGCCTGCACGTCGCCGAAGCGCTCAGCTACCGCGGCGAGGGCCGCAAGCCCGGGTGAGGTTGGGGGGAGTCGGGCAGCAACTTCACACCAGCATCAAGGGGCAGCAGCATGCCGGCATTGCGTCAAACTCCAACGCATGTCATACATAAGTACGATATTATTGTGTGCGAGGTCGCCATGCGAACCACCACTCTGCGGCAATCCGGCGGGTCCATCATTGTTTCATTGCCGAAAGCCTTCGTTGAGCAGCTTGGATTGACGCCGAATTCGCCGGTGGAGGTCAGCTTGGACGGCGACAGGATTGTTTTGGCTCGCCGTAAGCGCGTTGGGCTGGCGGCACGACTGGCGCTTTGTGACTTCACCGTGCCCGCCAGCGACGAAGACGAGGCATGGTTGAGCATGCCCGACACCGGCCGTGAGGCCGTCGATGACTAGAGGGGACGTCTACAACGTCGACCTCGACCCCACGAAAGGGCACGAGCAGAGGGGGCGGCGGTTCGTCCTGGTGATTTCCAGCGACGACTTCAACAAGAACAACCCGCCGCTGGTGTGCCCGATTGCGACGGGCGGCATGGTCAAACGACTGGCCGGACTGGCTACCAACCTGCATGGCTCGGGCATGAGCACCGCCGGTGCTGTACTGTGCTCGCAAGTCCGCGTGCTTGACATCAGCGCCCGCGGCGGCCGCTGGATTGAACGTGCCCCTGATGCCATCGTGCAAGAGGTCCTGGAATGCCTGCACGACATCCTCGACGGTTGAGGTAACACGCGACGCCTGTCGGAGCTCTGCGTATCTCCCAGGACAGGCGTCGCGCGGGTTACGAGCGTCCGTCCCGCTCGAAAGGCGGGCTCATCTGGACCTCGGCCATGCTCATCATGAACAGCCCTGGACGATAGAATGCACGCCCGGCAAGTCCGTGAACGTACCGGCTCTGGCAATCGGCTGACACCTGGCCTCACGGCCCGGCGATCCGAAGATTATCGTACTGGCCAAACGGAACCCACAGGAGGAGTTCCGATTGTGGTTCCTGTTGCGGTTGGCGGAGCGCGCGTTCCTGGGATTGTTGTTCCAGGAACCACCCCGAACCACGCGAAGGGGGCCGGTCAGGATCCGCGAGAGTTGTCGAACCATTTCTGGACCCGCGAATGCCATGAGGATGCTGCGCGCGCGGTGAGTCGGCAAGTCCGCTCGCGCGCGAAACCGGTGCAAAACCGGAAGCGACAGCTATTGTCAACCTGGGCCTTGCACCTTGGCTGATAACAGCATCATTTATCGCCCCCGGGCGAGAAAAAGCGGGGCGCTTCGCGCCAACAAAGAAAGGAAGCAGGTTCAGAGGTAAAAGGGTTAAAGATCAAAATGGTAACGTCCTGGCCAAGCGGAGCCCACAGGAGGAGTTCCGACTGTGGGCCCTGAGGCGGCTGGCGGAGCGCGCGTCCCTGGGAAGGTTGAGCCAGGAACCACCCCGAACCACGCGAAAACTACAATCTCCGGTTGTAGCTGACAATGTGTCCGTAGGCGTCGCATTGAGGCTGGTGTTCCAGCAATCGCCGCACCATTCCCAGGTGTTGCCGTGGGCCTGCCAGAGGCCCCAGGGGTTGGCTTCGAAGGACCGGACCGGCACGGTGGCCTTGCGGTACTTGCCGCTCTTGGCGCCGCCGGCATAGGCGTAGTTGCCGTTGTAGTTCGCCCGTTCGGTGGTGATATCCTTGCCCCACCAGAACGGCGTGCGCGGCGCCTCAGCCGTCTTGACGCAACGGGCGGCGTACTCCCATTCGGCTTCGCTCGGCAGCCGGTAGTCGCCGCCAGTGGTATCCTTGAGCCATGCCGTGTAGGCCTCGGCATCCTGCCAGTTGATGCAGACCACAGGATGAGTGTCGTCCTGGGCAAAGCCGGGGTTCTTCCACGATCGGCCCTGGCGCTCCTCGAACTTCCCATCCTCGAAAGTCCAAGCCGCGTCCGGCACCTTATGGCTTGTCGCACTCTCGAACGCCGCGAACTCACCCCGGGTGACCGCAAACCGGCCAATGGCGAACGGTCTGTCGATGGTCACCACATGCGGCCGGCCGTCGGTGCGGCCTTCGTCATCAGACCGCTCTGGCTCGTCCTTGGGCGAGCCCATGGTGAAGCGGCCAGCCGGCACCACCACCATGTCCGGGCCATGCACGGCCCGCCCTTTGGCGTCGATGCCCTCGTCGTGGAACACGTTGGTCTCGTCGCGCCCGCCGCCGGGCACGATCCAGCGCCGAGTGTCCGTGCGGCCAGTCCGCACACTGATCTGGATGGCGCCCGCCGGGTGCGCCTGAGGTGGCGCTGGAGCGCTGCTCGCAGGTGCGCTATTGCCGCCGATGCCCTTCAAGCCACGCACCAGCTTTTCCATGTCGGCATGGAACGAGGCATGGCGAACGTCCAAGCCGTTGCGTAGTGACAGTTCCCGCAACTCGTCCGGCAGGTCGGCAGGTTTCGGCATGCGGGTGCCATCCAGCAGAATCGGGATCACCGGAATATCGCGGGCGAGCGCCGTGCCGATCTCGATGCGCACCGGATCGTGCGACTTGTCGAGCCGCCGCCCGCCGTCTTCATCTTTCACATGCAGCCAACTCGGCCCAATGACCGCGAGCAACACGTCGCACTTGCCGACTTCCTCGCGCAGCACCTTGACGAAGTTAACGCCAAGCGGAATAGCGTCGACATCCATGAACAGCAGATCGCGCCCGAACTCGGTAGCCAGCCGGTCATACAGCCGCCCCGACTGACCCTGACTATCGTCCCGCCGATAGCTGATGAAAATTCGCGTCATGCGCCATCCCGATCGAACAGCATCGGCAGGATGCTGTCGCTGAGCTTCTCGATCCGCTTGTTGGTGGCATCGAGCGCGGCCAGCACCCGCGCGGCGCCGTCGCCTTTGACCAGGGTGTTGACGTTCCGGTACAAATCGAAGGCGGCATTGACGCCGCCGACCACCGAGAGAATTGTGCCGATCATCACGCGCCCCACCGCCGTTTGATCGGCCAGAATGCTCGGATTTCGGGGTCGCTGCAAGAACAGAACAATCAACGGTTCACCGCCACGTGCCGTTATCGATGATTCAATTCTCGATCAGCATGGTCGGGCCGGATTCCCTGCCCCCTTGTGGGGGAGGGGGCGTTGTGGCGCGGCCTTGCAGTCAGCATCAATAGGGTTTGCAGCGAAACCACCGGCATTGCAGGCGGCGGGCATGCGGGCTATCGACAACCGGCAAACCAAACCAAGGCAGAGGCTGGTTCGTGTGCGGTTGATCGTTGACAATCTGAGCGTCGAGCGGGGCGGGCGGCTGGTGCTGGAGCGGCTGTCGCTGGCGGTGGCGGCGGGCGAGTGCCTGATCGTGCGCGGCGCCAATGGGGCGGGCAAGAGCACGCTGCTGCGCGCGGTGGCGGGGCTGATCCGTCCAGTCGCGGGGGCCGTGCGAGTGGAGGGCGGCAGCGCCGAGCGCGAGGTTGGCGAGCAGTGTCACTATGTCGGGCACGGCAATGGTCAGCGGCCTGGGCAAACCGCCGCCGGGGCCGTGGCGTTCTGGGCGGCGTTCCTGGGCGAACCCCTAATGGCAGGCAGCGCGACGGCAATCCTCGACCGGTTGCACTTGGGGCATCTGAGCGGCATGGCCACAGGCATGCTGTCGGCCGGGCAGCAGCGGCGGCTGGCATTCGCACGGCTGCTTGCCGCGCCACGGCCCATCTGGCTGCTGGATGAACCGACCGTGGCGCTGGATGCGCGCGCGCAGGCCACCATGGAGGACCTGATCACGGAACATGTCAGCAAAGGCGGTATGGCACTGGTGACGACGCATGCGCCGCTGGCCGTGACTGGCGCCCGCACGCTTGACCTGGACGACATGCACAAGACCGCCGCATGAGCGCGTTCCTGGCGCTATTGCGGCGCGACCTTGGCCTGGCCCGGCGCGATGGCGGCGCGCTCGGCACGACGCTTGGCTTCTATCTTGTGGTGGTGACGCTGTTGCCACTCGGGCTCGGCCCCGACCTTACTCTGCTGTCGCGCCTCGCTCCCGGCCTGTTGTGGACGGCGCTGCTGCTGTCAGCGCTGCTGTCGGCTGACCGCTTGTTCCAGGCCGACAACGAGGAGGGTGCGCTCGATATCATGGCGCTCGGCCCCCTGCCGCTGGAACTGGTGGCGCTGGCCAAAATCCTGGCGCACTGGCTGACCACGGCGCTGCCGCTGGTGCTGGTGACGCCGCTGCTCGGGCTGATGCTCAATCTCGATGGCCGGGCGCAAGGGCCGTTGCTCGCCACCATGCTGATGGGCACGCCCGCCGTCAGCGCCATCGCGGCGATCGGCGCGGCTTTGACGCTCGGGCAGCGTCGCGCTGGCCTGCTGATCGGGCTGCTGATCATGCCGTTCTATGTACCGGTGCTGGTGTTCGGCGTCGCCAGCGTCGAGGCCGTATTGTTGGCCGGCGGCCGCTTCTGGCAGCCGTTCGCTGTGCTCATGGCGTCCACTGTGCTCAGCGTCACGCTGGCGCCGATCGCCGCCGCCGCCGCCGCGCTGCGCGCCAATCTGGAGTGAGGCGACGGCCAAATGCAGTACACGCGTTCGCCAAACCACAAGGGGGCGAGGCCAGTGGCATGCATCACGGATCAGGCGGGAACAGCGTCCAGGTGAACGACTTGCAGATCAGTCCGCCGAGGCCGCAGCCTTTCAGGATCAGCTGGCCGTCGCCCTTGCGGGTCAGCGTCACCTCATGCTCTTCGCCGCTGCGGGGGTCGTAGCTGTTGGCGCTCCAGACACCATCGCCGGTGGCCGCGATGTCATAAATGGTCGTCAGGCCGATGATCGGCTTACCGCGCTTGGACAGGTCGGGATTGTTCTTGTCGACCAGCGGCTGGCCATCGGCGCCGTTCGGCTCAGAGAGGTTGACGATGCGACCGCAGAGGCTTTTTTTGCAGGGCGCAAACTTGACCATGGCGCTACCGTCATCGGTATTCCACACCGTGTTGTTGAGATCTGCCGCCGCTACCGCCGGCACGACCGCCAGACTACTTGCCAGCGCAGCGATCAGGCCAATCGCGACGCAACGACATGTCAGCCAAGAGTTACGCATCATGGTCCTCATTCCGAAAGAATTGCCCGCAAACGCGGCCCATACCGTCGTCTGCGTGTGTCTCCAGCGTCAGAAACGGGGATACTTAGGCAACAGTGCGGCGGCGGCCAACGGCTGCTAGACTGGCTGGCATGGATTGCGAAGATGGCCGCCATGGAATGGGATGATGAAGGCGTCGTGCTGGCGGTGCGGCCGCTTGGCGAAACAGCTGTGGTGGCCGAGCTGCTGACGCGCGGCCATGGCCGGCATTCAGGCCTGGTGCAAGGCGGCCGGTCGCGCAGGCTCAGGCCCGTGCTGCAAACCGGCAATCACGTCAGCGCGCGCTGGACCGCGCGGCTCGACGAGCAGCTTGGGCACTACACGTTCGATCTCAGGGAGAGCTTTGCGGCGCGGCATCTCAACAACACGGTGTGGAATACCGATGACGGTAGCGCCATGGTCAAGTTTGCGCCCTGCAAAAAAAGCCTCTGCGGTCG
>JANNSA010000331.1:0-18953 GCA_031402115.1 Hyphomicrobiaceae bacterium
TTCAGCGGCACGCGGCCTTCAGTCTTGAGACCGACGTCGATGACCGCGAGGTCCTTTTCAATGCCGACGATCGTGCCCTTGATCACCGAGCCCTCTTGCAGGACATCGGTATTGAAGCTGTCGTCGAGCATCGCGGCGAAATCGTCACGGGACGGATTGAGGCTTTCGAGATTCATTTGAGTTGCGGACATCTAGTCTCCTGTAACGCGGGTCTGGTTCGCGTCTGCGTTTGCGCCTCGGGCCCTCGTGACTGGCTGACGTGCTAGCGAAAAACAACCGCAACTGGCTGAATTACAGGCACATTCCCAGATCAAGGATCGAGGCATGGGTTGCCGGGGCCGCCGTTTCGAGGGGCTCAAGGTCGCAAACCTCCCGCCCCTTCCGTCCGTGCCCTGTCAGCTCAGCGCCCTTGTCAGGAGCTAAACCTTGGCCCGGCCGGTCTCATCGATGATCAGATCCACGGCGGCTCTGAGGGGGCCTCTATACCCAAGTCAGTAGTATCCAGCAAGTCTGCGTCGGTGCGCGCGCCAAGGGACTACAGTCAGGATCAGGTGTCGCTGAGTTGAACTGGCACGGGCTCGTCGGACGGGCTGCGGCGGAAATTTGACGTCGACGCAGCCAATGAAAGATCGACAGGTCTAACGCCCTACTCCGCCGCGACCACCCGGCGCACGGCATCCGGGTCAGCCCAGATCACGCGCAACAGGGTCACAGCGGCGGCGTTCGGAGTAAGGGTCTTGTCCTCCCAGCTGCGGACCATCTCCGGCTTGAGGCCGAACCGGCGCGCGAACTCTTCCTGGGTCAGACCCGATCGTTCCCGGATCAGCCGGACATCGATCACCCGGCACGCGCGTGCCAGCTGCTCGGGTGTGGCCGGCTGCGCATCGGGGTCACTCAAAGCCGCGGCAAGGATTTCCTCATCCGTCAGCGCGTCGGCCGCGCTCCAATCCGTCTGGTGCGGATTGTCCGGATCGAGCCGATACTTCGTGATAACGCCGCTTTTTACGTCGAGTTGCCGGTCTTGCCGAGATGATCCGACAGGCCCTGCCGAGCAGGGCATACGTGACGTGTAGCATAAACCCGTCAACGATGCCGATCACGTTGAAACACATGCCGTCGTCGTCATCAGGCTCATCATATTCGTAGCGATAGGGCACCAGAAACACGAGCCTGGCCGTCTCGAAGTCAACCTTGTGCTTGCGCAGGTTGCTGGCAGCTTTGTCCGGGTCCCACTCGAACTCCATCACCGTCTCCCGGCGCCGCACGTCAGGCTTCGGCACAGCGCTAACGGCGGCGAGCGCGGTGGATCCGGTGTCACGAAACCCCGCCGGTCTTGGCATGGATCATAGCCACGGCTGCCCGGAACGCGCCTTCGATATCGAGGTCAGTCGTATCCAGCAGGTACGCGTCGGCGGCGGCGGCCATGGGTGCGACGGCGCGGTCCTGGTCGCGGCGGTCGCGCGAGCGGATCTGCTCGTGCACCTCGGAAAAGCGCACGCTTGGGTCGCGTTCCGCCAGCTCGGCATAGCGCCGTTGCGCGCGGACGGCGCTCTCGGCCTGGACGTAGATTTTCACATCCGCTCTGGGACACACCACCGTGCCGATATCGCGGCCGTCGAGCACGGCGCCGGGCGGAGCAGCGGCGAACTCGCGCTGCATCGCCAGCAGGGCCGCGCGCACACCCGGCAGCCGCGCGACAATGGAGGCGTGCTCGCCAGCGGCACGGCCGCGCAGGGTAGGATCGTCGAAGCTGGCGAAATTGAGCCGCAGTGCCGCCTCGACCGCCGCCGGCTCATCGTTCAAGTCCTGGCCGCGTGCCAGCAAATCTCGCGCCACGGCCCGGTAGAGCAGCCCGGTGTCGAGGTGGCGCAGGCCGAAATGCGCGGCGATGCGCTTGGCTAGCGTCCCTTTACCCGATGCCGCTGGCCCGTCGATCGCGATGATCATGCCTGTCTCGTGCGATCTCGCTGGACGGCCAACCCGCTCAGGCCAGCTCAATGACGGCGCCCAACCCTTGCATCAGCCCCATAAATTCCGGAAAGCTTGTGGCGATAAAATCCGTGTCGTCAACCGTCACAGGCGCGTCGCTCGCCAGTCCCAGGATCAGGAACGCCATGGCGATGCGATGGTCCATGTGGGTTGCGACCAAGCCGCCGCCCTTGGGCCGTTGGCTTCCGCTTCCCCTTACGCTCAGCGTATCGCCGTCAACCTTGGCGGCGACGCCGTTAGCGATCAGGCCCGCTGCCGTGGAAGCCAGCCGGTCGCTCTCCTTGGCTTTCAGCTCGCCAAGCCCATGCATCACCGTTTCGCCCTCGGCAAAGGCGGCGACGACGGCAAGAATGGGATACTCGTCGATCATACTTGGCGCCCGGTCATAAGGCACCGTCACAGCCTTCAGTTTGCTGTAACGTACACGGACGTCGGCAAGCGTGTCGCCGCCTTCCTCGCGCTCATTGAGGAACGTGATATCGGCGCCCATCTCCTTCAGCGTCGTATAGAATCCGGTGCGCGTTGGGTTGGTCAGGATGGCGGCAATGGTCACCTCGGAGCCCGGCACGATCAGTGCGGCGGCAGCTAGGAATGCGGCCGAACTGGGATCGCCCGGCACCACCACGGGCCGCCCCTCCAACTCAGCGTCGCCATGCACGCGAATGGCGCGTCCGCCCTTGGGCAACAGCTCAATATCAACGCGCGCACCAAAATGCCGGAGCATGCGTTCGGTGTGGTCGCGGGTTGCCTCGGGCTCAATCACCGTGGTGATACCGGGTGCGTGCAAGCCCGCCAGCAAGACAGCTGACTTCACCTGTGCCGAGGCCATTGGCAGTGTGTATTCGATCGGCGCCAGCGGCGAGCGGCCAATCACCGTCAGCGGCAAAGTCCGCCGGTCGCAAGGCTCGAAACGCACGCCCATCTGGCTGAGCGGATCGAGGATGCGCCCCATGGGCCGCTTGCACAGCGAGTGATCGCCGGTGAAGCGCGCTCGCATGCCGTGCCCGCCGACGATGCCCATTGCCAGCCGCGAACCCGTGCCGCCATTGCCGAAATCCAAATCGCCCATAGGCTCGAGCAGCCCGCCGACTCCACGGCCGCGTACTTCCCAACCGGCATCCGTGCGCTGCACTTTGGCACCAAGCGCCGCCATCACCTTGGCGGTGTTGAGCACATCTTCGGCCTCCAGCAAGCCCGTGACACGGGTGACGCCGGTCGACAACGCGCCCAACATCAGCGAGCGGTGGGAAATGGATTTGTCGCCTGGCACCCGGACAGTGCCGTTCAGCGATGGGGCGCGATGCGATTGGCGCGGCGTGGGCATGTGCGGCTCGTGGGCTGACGGTCGGGGTGGCGCGGCCGGACTACAACGCCGCCGCTGTGTCCAAGTCAACCCGCATGGGCCCGAACGTGCCAACGGCAGCGCCAGTACCCCGTTCGCGGCGCGTGCAAAGTTCGGAGACAAATTCGAACGAGTTTTTAAAACCGTCAGAATTAGCGCTACGCACCTGTCACGGCAGAATAAGGTGACCATGACAGGTGCTATTGTAGGCTCGCGTCAGCCCTTCCAGGTGCGGCGCTCGCCGTCGTCGATGTGGTAGAAGCCGCTGCGGTACCGTTTGATACCGCCGAGGCCCGGCAGCTTCTGCAGAAAGCCGATGACGTTACCGCCGCCGCCGTTGACGCGGAAGTCGGCGGCCCGGCACTGCAGGTGCATGGAGCGGCCAGCGCCACCGACACGCCGGTTGTGACCGGGGCTGCGATAGGTCGAGTTGACCGTGATCGAGCCATAGGCGGCGGCGACCTTGACCAACGCCGCCTTGACGACGCCCGGCAGGCATCCGCCCGAAGCATTCCAGGAGATGCCGCCCGAACGCTTGCCGGAACTGGCGACCTGGGTTTTGGTGCGCTTCTTCTTACTCGCGACCTGCGTTTTCCGCGCCTTGCGCAGTTTAGCAAGCCGCTTGGACTTGGCTGCTGCCTTGGCTTCGGCCTGGGCGATCTTCTTGCGCTTGGCCTGCAACGCCAGCTTCTTACGTTTGACTGCTGCCGTCACGGCAGCGGACTTCGCGGTCACCGTCTGGCCCTTGGCCGGAGCTGCCGAAGCAGGCGCAGTGACTGACAGCGCCAGACCCGCAAAGAGCGTGACCATAAGCACTGTACGGAGTACTGACCTCAAATATGTCATAGTGAACTCTCCCCTACTGACGGGGAGCGCCATAGACCAACACTGCAACGTCCGGCGATGACAAGCGGATGACAAGGTTAACGCCAGCAACGCTTGGTCACGATACGAATACTCTATTCAATGCTCTTCCCAAGAATTCCCAAACGAATACTTCGAAGATAGTCATCGCGCTTATTGTGGTGGTCCATAATGTCGCGGTGTTGTTAAGCGGCGAGCCCCATCGCTTGTTCAAGGCCAGCGAGGCAGATCATTCGCTGCAGCAACTCTCCGAACAGCAAATCCTCGTCGGTCTCGCTCGCGGCGAGGACGCGCGCCACATCGATGCGGGTCGCCAGCAGGCGCGAGCCGCGCATCATGTCTGCCAGCGCCCGGCGGTTGTTGCGCAGGAATGGCGTGTAGTGCCAGCGGAAGCCCTGCTTCTCGCGCCGGCTGGCAACTTCCAACGGTGCGAACTGGCTAAACAACGCGCGCAATTCCTGCTTGTTCCAGGGCCCTTGAAACTTAGCGGCGTAGCTGGTCGCCATATACGGCAATAGCCGGTAGTCGAGGAACGGCGAACGGTTCTCCAGGCTGGCGGCCATGGCGTTGCGGTCGTTCTGCCACAGCCATTCGCCGAGCCTGCCGCCTGGGCCTGCGTCGCGGATCAGCGCTTCCTTCAGACTTGGCCCGCAAGTGGCCAGCGGATCATCGGGCGGTGGTGCGACGAACCTGGATGTGCCGAAGCGCGCAAGATCGGCGGCGATGCCGGGCGGCGTTGTCGTTGGCCAATGGCCAGCAGTTCCGAACCGGCCGGCACTCACATCTTCCGTCACCTGATCAAGTCTGGCGATGTAGTCAGGCCGGTCGGCGTTGCTGGCACGCGCTTCTGCCAGCCACACCGCGTCGCCGGCCGCTACCGCCTCAGCAACAGCATAGGCCCAAGTGCGCTCCCAGTAGCCGGCAAAAACCTCGTCGCCGCCTGCGCCATCGAGCACGACCGGCACGCCGGCGCTAGCGATCGCGGCGTAGAGCTGCGGCGCGCTCAGCACATTGCCAATGAACGGGAACGGCTTTTCCTGATGCCGGCAGGTAGCGAGGAAACCGTCAAGCGAAGCGCTTGAGTAGTCCAGCTTGATCATATGCGCGGTGACGCCGAGGGCACTGATCGACTTCTGCGCATAGACCGCGTCCTCGCTGCGACCGGCATCGCCCGAGAAAGTGTGCACCTGCTCGAGCCGGCCGGTTGCCGCGAGTACGGATAGGATCAGCGAGCTATCGATGCCACCCGACAACATCAGCCCGACCGGACGATCGGAGACGAGCCTGGCCAGCACCGCGTCTTGGAACAGTTCAGCGAGTGCCGCCGGATTCGGCCGTGCCGTCTCGACGGTGTGGCGCAGGTCATAGAGGGTCTGGTGGCGCACGTTCCAGTTATCCAGATCGACTATCAGCGCCGTGCCCGGCCGCACCTCGCTTATGCCTTCCACATGCGTCGTACCGTCACCACGCGGGAACACCCAGCCACTGGCCAGATAGCCGTCGATCGCTGTATCGGTGAAGCGCGGCTTTTGCCTGAGCAACGCGCTCAGGGGCGCGATCTCGGAGGCCAACAGCAGCCTCTCGGCGTCCTGATACCAGAATAGGGGCTTCTTGCCAGTGCGGTCGCGTGCGGCAGTCAGTGTGCGGGCATCGCGATCGAGCGCGCAGAACGCCCACATGCCGTTGGCCTCGTCGAGGCCGGACAGTCCGCAGCTTGCAAGCAGAGCCGCCAGCACCTCAGTGTCGCCCGACGTCGAAAGTTGCGCGCCAGCCTGGCGCAAGCTGGCGGCAATGTCGCGGAAGTTATAGATCTCGCCATTGTAGACGAGGCTCGTAGCGCCGCGCCGGAACGGTTGGTTGGCACGGGCATCGAGATCTAGGATTGCCAGTCGCCGGAAACCGAGGCGAACGTGCAAGGCCGGATGGGCGTCATTGATCGCTGGCAGTTCGATCTGCTCGACGCCGGAGCTATCCGGTCCGCGGTGTGCCAGCAAACCGAGCGCCATGTCGAAACGGGCTTGATCGGGTCGCGCACTGCGGCGGATTTCCACCAGAAAACCGCACATGCCGCCGCCTCCAGAGAAAGATGGGGTCTAACCCCGTTGCCTCAGGCGCCGAGCTGGCGGTCGTAGTCGAGCACGGCTTCCAGCAGCACTTGGGCGCCAGCGGCGCATTCTTCAAGCGTTGTTGATTCCGCTTCGTTGTGGCTGATGCCGCCGAGGCACGGCACGAAGATCATCGTGGTTGGCGCGACACGAGCAATGTAAGCGGCGTCGTGGCCGGCGCCCGAGGCCATGTCACGGTGCGCATGGCCGGTCTTGTCGGCAGCGCGGCGCACGCAGTCGACGAGGCGCTGGTCGAATTGCACCGCTGGCGAGTTCCAGATCAGTTTTTCATCTGCGGTCACCCCACCCCGCTCGGCAATCTCCGGCAATGCGGCACGGAAGGCGGCTTCCATGGCATCAAGGACGCGCTCGTCGGGATGCCGCAGGTCAACCGTGAAGAACACTTCACCCGGCACAACGTTGCGACTGTTCGGCCGGTTCTCAATCAGGCCAACACTGGCAACGCCGGGCAGATGCGCCTGGCCAACCGCGTCGATCGCCTCGATCATCCGCGCCGCTGCCAGCAGGGCGTTCCGGCGCAAGCCCATCGGCGTTGCACCCGTATGACTTTCCTGGCCGGTCACCGTCACCTCATACCAGCGCATGCCTTGCACGCCGGTGACGACGCCGATCATCTTGGCTTCCGCTTCAAGGATTGGCCCCTGCTCGATATGCAACTCGAACATCGCCTGGAACTTCCGTGCGCCAACGGCTTCCTCGCCGCGATACCCGATGGCGTCGAGTGCTTCGCCGAGTGTCACGCCTTCGCGGTCGGTGCGCTCATAGGCGTAATCCGGCGTGAAAACACCGGCATAGACGCCCGAGCACAGCATCGCCGGGGCAAAGCGCGAGCCTTCCTCATTGGTCCAGTTGACCAGCATGATGGGTGCGTTGGTCTCGTAGCCCGATGCCACCAAGGTGCGCAGCGCTTCCAAGGCGCCGAGCACGCCAAGTACGCCGTCAAACTTGCCACCTGTTGGCTGCGTGTCGAGATGCGAGCCAAGCGCGATCGGCAACTGGCTAGGATCGCGGCCGGGCCGGGTGGCGAACATGTTGCCGACTGCGTCAATCGCGACGACGCAGCCCAGCGCCTCGCACTCACGGCCAAACCAATCGCGGACGCGCTTGTCGTCCTCCGACAAGGTCAGCCGTTTGATGCCGCCCTTGGCCGTGCCACCGAACTGCGCGGTCTGCATCAGCGCATCCCACAGGCGGCGCGGGTCGATGGCGAGGTTGGGGATAGGGGATGGAGACATGATGTTCAACTTCGGCTTGCTGTCGGCGTGCCAGTCAGCTGCGAACCTGAGCCGAAGATGAACTTCGTGTCACCGTTCGCGGCACGCCTGCCCGCCCGGCTAAGGGCACTTCGACCAATAATCGCTGCGAATTGATCAGCAAACTCGGTTGCGGATGCGTAGGGTGCGAGAGGCCTCCTTCAGGCCGTATCGCACCGAAACAGGGCGTGGGCGCCAGCCTCTGGTGCGATACGGCGAAGACACCTTTCGCACCGAAACAGGGCGTAGGCGCCAGCCTCTTGTGCGATACGGCCTGAAGACGGCCTTTCGCACCTTACGACGCCGCACAACCGCACTCGAAGTTATTCACTCGTCGTACTAACTGTCCTAACGCTCTCCCATGCGACTTGGCAAGGGTGTGTCCGTGAGTGGGAACACGAAGATGACCATCCTGCCCCTTGACTACTGCCCGTCGGCCTCTGGGTCGCGCTGGTAGCCTGGACCAATGAACCAGGGCTTTGCCGGCAGCATTTCCTGGTCAGCGGCTGAGATGAAAGTCCGGCTATAGCTGCCGAGCAGGACGCCGTTGGCGTCCTTGACTCGGATCACGGCGCGGTAGGTCACGTCCTTTTTGATGTTGGTCAGCGCCGGTGTGCGGAAACTGTAGCGCAGCTTGGCTTCATGCACGATGTCGCTAACGATGATCGGTGGCGGCCCGGCTGGGTTTTCGAACTCCGCTTCGAGCGCCGTGCCCGGCGGCAACGTCCGCATCGGCCGCACGTTGAGTTCATAGAACGCCCGCGCCGTCCGATAGTTGAAGACAAATCCGCCGCCTTCAAAGGCCAAGTATGGCTGGTTCGGATCGTCGCCGCAGGCGGACAGCGGCGCCAGGCAACCGCACACGATCGCCACGACACTCAAGGACCGTCGGATCGCTGACATCGCCGTGCTCCCTGTCACTGTGTTGCGCCACCACGGTGCCTGGACACTGAGCGCGAAGATACTGGAAGTCAACCGGTAAGCCGGTTAGAGTTGTGCAGCGATACCGCCGGAGATATCGAACCGATGCACACTGCTGAAAGCGACAAGTCCATCGCCAGCATCCGTATCAATGGCGGGCTTTTGTGCCTGGACTTCGTCAATACGGCGAGCTGGGCCGGGTTGGAGGTCGACCGCGAATTTCTGTGCACCACCAAGGATGCCAAAGTCTGGGGCCTACGTCAGGGCCTTGCAGTCGGCCACGCCGCTCTCAGCGATGCCGAACTTACCAGCGTGCGCGACTTGCGCCGGTCAATCCGTGCGCTCGCCCTCGATCATCGCGGCTTCCAGGCCGAGGACTTGGCCCGGCTCAACGCGGCGCTGGCTGGCATCGATGCTGTCGTGGCCAGCGCTGAGAGCGCCGACTTCGCCATCCGTGCGCATTGCACCAATGCCGCTGCCTGGTTGACAGCACCGATCGCTTTGTCGGCCGCGGCCCTGCTGGCGTCGCCAGAGCGCGCACGCATCAGCGTCTGCAACGGCGAGGGTTGCCACTGGCTGTTTCTCGATACCTCGCGCGGCGGCACGCGGCGCTGGTGTTCTATGGAGAGTTGCGGCAACCGCGCCAAGGCGCGCGCACACTATGAAGCGCATCGGCAACCGCAAGCCAACAGGCCAGCCAAGCCGAAGCGGCGCGCCTCATGACCTACTTCCTGCAACAGATCATCAACACCGGCGTGGTCAGCGGTTTCTATGGCCTGCTGGCGGTTTCCTACGTGCTGATGCACGGCATCACCGGCAAGGTGAACCTGGCGTTTGGCGCGCTCGCCGTGTGGGCCGGCTCGCTGACCATCACGTTCGCGCTCACCCTGATGCTGGCGATGCCGGGCAAGACGCTGATCCCGGTGGCACTGGCGTTACTGGTCGCGCTGCTGAGCACCGCGCTGCTGGGTGCCGTGATCGAGCGCGTCGTCATCCGGCCCTTGGTGCATGCCGGCACCCTTGCCATGCTGGTGGCGACCCTGGGGCTCGCTATTGCCCTGGAAGAGCTGATGCGGCTGATGAACAACAGCCGCGAAATCTGGCTGATGCCAGTTCTCAACGAGGCGATCATCCTGGCCGACCTCGACGGCTTCACCCTGCAGGTTAGCCGTATTCAACTGATCGTCGTGCTCACCTCGGTGCTGTTGTCGCTGGCGTTGATTTGGTTCATCGAGCGGCATCCGTTTGGACGGCTATGGCGGGCGGTGGCCCAGGACGCGCGTATGGCCGAGTTGTGCGGCATCGATACCGGCCAGGCTCTCGCTATCACCTTCCTAGTGGCCTCGGGTCTGACGGCAGCGGCCGGCGCAATGCTGGCGGTCTACTATGGCTCGGTCAGCTTTTACAGCGGCCTGATCATTGGCCTGAAAACGCTCTTTGTAGCTGTCGTCGGCGGCCTGTCATCCATCGCCGGCGCCTTCTGCGGCGCGCTGCTTCTGGGGCTGCTGGAAACCTTCTGGTCTGCCTATGTCGGCGCAGACTACCGCGATGTCGCGTCGTTTAGCGCGCTGACTGCGTTGATGATCTTCTTTCCGTCCGGGCTATTCCCGGCCAATGCTGTGGCGCGAGGACCGTGAGCGTGGAGCAGCGAATGGCGCAGCGTAAGTTGGCACTGATCACCGGAGCATCTGCTGGCCTTGGCGCGGAGTTCGCGCGGCAACTGGCAGGTGCTGGGCATGACGTAGTGCTGGTAGCGCGGCGCGCTGACCGGCTGCAGGCGCTGGCGGCGGAGCTGCATGGCAAGCACGACATTACCGCCATTGCGCTGCCCGTTGACCTCGCCCGCATGGACGCACGTGACGCTGTGATGAGCGGACTGGCCGCAGCGCTGCCTGGTCGCGGCATTGACGTGCTGATCAACAACGCCGGCTTCAGCATCCCCGACACCTTTGCGACTACGGCGTGGCAGCGCGAGAACGAGATGGTGATGACGCTGGTGCACGCTGTCGCCGCCTTGAGCCACGCCGCGCTGCCGCACATGCTGGCGCACGGGTTCGGCCGGATCATCAATGTCGCATCCATCGTTGGCTTTGCACCCGGCGTCGGCGGCCACACGCTGTATCCAGCAGCCAAGAGTTTCGTCATCAAATTCTCGCAGTCCTTGGCGGCTGAAACCGCCGGCACCGGCGTGCACGTTACGGCGCTGTGCCCGGGTGCCACGCGCACCGAGTTCAAGACGGCGAGCGGCATGGACGAAATCTTTGAGCAGACGCCGCGCTGGCTGATTGATGAACCCGCCGACGTCGTGCGCCAGGGACTGGCCGCCAATGCCGCCGGCCGCGTCATTGTGGTAACGGGCCTGCACAACAAATTGTCGCGACTGGTGCTTAAAATTCTGCCAGAGGCGATAACACGCCCGCTGATCAATCGGGCGGCGATGCGCTATCGTAAGACATAGGGTTCGCGGGGGAACCTTCGCTGCGGGGGCGGACATGAGTGCGGATGGTGGCGTGTTCGGCGATACCGACACGCGGGTATGGGACGTGGTGATTGTCGGTTCGGGCGCCGGTGGCGCGACGATCGCTCACGAACTGGCGGCAACCGGCAAGTCGATCCTGATCCTGGAGCGCGGTCAGCATCTACCGCAGGAGCCCGAGAATTGGGATCCGCAAGCCGTCTTCATCGATCGCAAATACCGCACCCGGGATGTCTGGAAGGACAAGGACGGCAGGCCGTTCCATCCAAACACGCATTACTGGGTCGGCGGCAACACCAGCTTCTATGGCGCAACCCTGATGCGGCTGCGTCCCGGTGACTTCGAGCGCCGCCTGCACGCTGACGGCATGTCGCCAGCCTGGCCAATCAGCTATGCCGAGATGCGGCCGCATTACGAGCGCGCCGAGAAGGCGTGGCGGGTGCGCGGGCAGCGCGGTATCGACCCGACGGAATCCGTAGATGAGGCGCCCTACCATCACCCCGCTTTGACGCACGAGCCGCCAGTGGAGGCACTGCGTCAGCACCTTGTCAGTCTTGGTTGGCAGCCGTTCCCGCTGCCGCTCGGCGTCTGGCGCGACAACATCCGGCCCTTGGATCATCCCGGCCAGCAGCACGATGGCGTCTGTATCCGCTGCCAGACCTGCGGCGGCTTCCCGTGCCGCGTCATGGCCAAGGCCGATGCCCGCACCGTCTGCCTGCAGCCACTCAGCATGGCCAAGAACGTGACGCTGCTGACGGGCCATCGCGCCACCCGGCTGATCACCGACGCCTCGGGCCGCCACGTTACCGGCGTGCTGTGCGAAACCGCCGATGGGCTGAAGCAGTTCCGCGGCGATCTCGTTGTGGTGGCGGCCGGCGCCGTGCCGACGGCGGCACTGCTGCTCGGCTCGCACAACACCCGGCATCCCGACGGGCTGGCGAATGGTTCCGGTCTGGTCGGCTGCAACTACATGTACCACACGCTCACTGCGATGATTTCCGTAACGCTCGCCCATGTTGCCGCCGACTTCCCGAAAACGCTCGGCATCAACGATTTCTACTGGGGCGAACCGGACGGCTCCTACGACAAGCCGATGGGCCACATCCAGCTGCTGGAACACATGTCCGGCAAGACCCTGGAGGGCCAGATCGCGGAATATCTGCCACCTGGCACATTGCCGGAGCTGTTCACCGCTGCGATCGCCGGGCGTATGCTCAGCTTCCTGTGCATTTCCGAGGACCTGCCGAACCGCAATAACCGCGTCACCATCGATGAAGGCGGCGCTATCACGGTCAGTTATACGCACAACAATATGGAGGGCCACGAACGGCTGGTGAAGCGGTTGGACGGTGCGCTCGACACCTTCTCGGACCAGAAGCACCCGATCATGCAGCACCATTTCCAGATGTCGTCGCTGCTGCCGATCTACGGCACTGCGCACCAATGCGGCACCGCCCGCTTTGGCGACAATCCGCAAGGCTCAGTGGCCGACAGCTGGTGCCGCGCCCACGAGGTCGACAACCTCTACATCACCGACTCCTCCATTTTCCCATCCAGCGCCGCCGTCAACCCGACGCTGACCATTGTCGCCAACGCCATGCGGGTGGCCGAGCACTTGGCGGCGCGGTTACGGTGAGGTGGCATTAGCGCTGGTGCAGGCTCCGCTGCTGCAGGCACCCGCCGCCCCGAAGCGTTCGGTGAACACCGGCGCCCAGCCGCCGCCGGGGGTGCGGAAATTTGTGGTCTGGCCCTGATAGAGCCGGGCGGCGAGCAGCAGCGTTGCGCCGGCATAGGTGTAGCAGCGCAGGTCGAGCTTGAGGGCTTGCCGGACACCGTCGATGACGATCGCGCGCGTGCTCGGCGGCACGATGGCTTGCGCCACGTAATCGCCTTCTAGGATGCTGGCAAACACCGCCTTGGTCAGCTTGTCGCCGCGATACGCCGCCTTGCCGCCATAGCCCGAGGCCGGCTTGAAGAACAGTGTCTTGCGGTTGGCCCAGAGGTCGGCCGCCGCAGCGCGCGCCACCACCCGGGTTGCTGGAACACCGTGCCGAAGCGTTGCGATCAGCGTGGCATCAACGCCGAGTTCCGCCAGCCGCTGCGGGTCGCCCAGGATCGCCAGGTTGCGCTTGTTGGCGAACAGCGCGTGCGCATGCGGGTCCGGGGTCAGCACGACGCGGCCCTGCTCAAACGCTGATTTGAGAACCGCCAGCGCCGGGCCTGCCAGCGCGAAATCGGTCAGCCGGTTGTAGACGAGGTCGATCGGCTCGCCGCCCACTGTCAGCACGTCACCAGCAAAGCGCAGGTCAGCGGGATCGGCGATCACCGCCGCGATGCCATGGCGGCGGAACAGCTGCTCGAACAGCACGAATTCCTCGTGCAGATACTGCTCGGCGGGCCGCTCATCGACAATGGCGATGCGGCGCGGGTTTCCCTGGCGGCCGGCGCCGTGCCACTCGTTGACGAAGCTGTCGACGAAAGCGCGGCCCAGTTCCACTAGTCCGGGCCCGGCGGGCATCGCATTCTCGATCGCCGTGCAACAGGCGCGCTGCGCCTCAAGCAGAAAGGCGTTGATGAGCGCGCCGCCAGCATTGGTGTTAATCTCGATCAGGCGCGGGCCATCTGGTCCGATGTGGAAATCGTAGCCCATGAAGACGCCGGCCGTGCCGCGATCGGCTTGGGCAATGGCCGGCGCCCCGGCCAGCACAGCGTCGCGATAGTTGGGCAGCTTCGCCACCGCTTCCGCCGCCGCGATGGTGGCGCGCATGGCGGCGGCATGCCGCTCCGACAGATAGACCGGCCGCTCGGATACCAGGCTCGGCTTCTGTTCTGCCAGCCGCTGGCTGAGCGTGGCGTCGCCAATCTCGGCGGTCAGCGCTGCCAGCAGCGCCGGCCGGTCAAGCGTGATGCAGGCGCAATCGGTGTTGAGGCTCTCAAGATCGAAAGAGTGTGGTTGCACCGCAGGCGATCCTCATTCCGTTGCCAATTGAGCAGGGTCGCAATGACATAGTCGTGGCAGTCCGTGAGCACCAGCGCATGAGTTGTGCTATGCTGCCTCGAAGTTGCCAAATCTCAAGGTTGCACAGAATGGCCAACGTCGCTTACACGCCAAAGCGGATTTCTCAGGAAGACTACCTGGCGGCGGAACTGACAAGCCCCAAGAAGCACGAATTCGTCGACGGCGTTGTTTATGCCATGGGCGGGGCTAGCGACCGGCATGGCCTGGTTGCCATGGCCTTGGGCCGCTCACTCGACAGCCATGTAGCGCTGGGCTGTCAGGTCTTCATGTCGGACATGCGGCTGCGCATCCGTTTCGACAAAACCAGGCTCTATTACTACCCCGACATCCTGGTCAGCTGCGATCCTGATGACCGCGACCGGCTGCATCGCGAGAAGCCTATCCTGTTGATCGAGGTGCTGTCGCCTTCGACTGAGCGGGTTGACCGGCATGAGAAGTTCATGGCCTACACGCGGCTACTGAGCTTGCAGGAATATGTGCTGGCGGATCAGGACATCCCAAAGATCGAGGTGTTCCGGCGCAGCCAGGCCTGGGAACTGGAAACCTATCTGCCCGGCACCCGTTTCCGGCTCGACTCGGTCGGGCTCGACCTGGCCGTCGACGACGTCTATCGCCGCCTCGACTACGGCAAGCCGCTGCCGCCGCCGGCCTGATCAGCACCTCACCCTGCCGCGCCGTCCTTGATCGGCGCCTGATAGGCCAGTCCCATGTCCCAAGGGAAGTAGATCCAGGTGTCCTGCGATACTTCTGTGACAAAGGTGTCGATCAGCGGCACGCCTTGCGGCTTGGCATAGACAGTCGCGTAATGGGCGTTCGGCAGCACCTGGCGCACCACGGAAGCCGTCTTGCCAGTATCGGTCAGGTCATCGATGACCAGCACGCCGGAGCCAAGGCCGTCGCCAAGCGCGCGAATCGACGGCGCTATATCCTTCAGAATCACCAGATCGCCTTGGCTCTTATAGTCGTGATAGCTGGCGACGCAGACCGTTTCGATGCGGCGGAGGTCCAGTTCACGCGCCACAATTGCGGCTGGCACCAGGCCACCGCGGGTGATGCAGACGATCGCTTCAAACGGCTTGCCTTCCGGCCCCTTGCCGGCCAGCCGCCACGCCAAGGCCCGCGCGTCGCGATGGAACTGATCCCAGGAAACCGGATATGCCTTGTTTGACTGCGGCATGGCGACGTCCTCCTTGTCCTTATTGTCCCTTGCGCAATGCGCCATGCGGCGCGCTTATAGCAGCCCCGGCCGCCCCGGCCAGCCGCCTTGTCGTCACCCTCCAGCCGGTTGCTCCCTGATGATCCTCGATCCCTGGTTCTACGCATTGGCCATCCCGGTCGTAGTCCTAGTAGGGGTGTCCAAAGGCGGCTTCCTGGCTGGGCTTGGCGTGTTGGGCGTGCCGCTGCTGGCTCTCAAGATTCCGCCAGTCACCGCTGCCGCAATTATGTTGCCGATTTTGATCGCCATGGATCTGGTGAGTGTCTGGGCTTACCGTCGGACTGTGCATTGGGGACACCTCAAGGCGATGCTGCCGGGTTGTGTGCTCGGAACGGCTATCGGCTGGGCGACGGCAAGTTTGGTGTCCGATCCAGTCATCCGTCTGATCATTGGCGTGATCGCCATCGCCGCCGCGCTCGACTGGTGGCTACGGATGCGCCCCAAGGTGGAGGGCGCCGGACCCAATCCGCTGATCGGCAACACGGTCGGCACGATCGCTGGTTTCACCAGCTTTGTCAGCCATGCCGGTGGGCCCGTCGTGCAGACCTACCTGCTGCCGCAAAACCTGCCGAGCACGTTCTATGTCGGCACAACGGTTTACTTCTTCGCCGTGCTCAACGCCATCAAAGTACCGCCTTACCTGATGCTCGGCCAGTTCACCGCCGCCAACCTCGCGACCAGCGCCGCGCTGGTGCCGATCGCCTTCTTGTCAACCTGGGCGGGCGTCTGGTGCGTCCGCCGCCTGCCGCAGGAACCGTTCTACCGGCTGGCCTATGTCTGCCTGTTCGCGATCGGTCTGAAGCTGACCTATGACGGCGTTGTGGGCCTGTGGCTCTAACTGTGGAGCCAACGCCCGGTCGCTGCGGCATCACTAGATCCAACACACCCGGTGCGGGTCAAAGCACCGGGCGCCGGCGCAGGCTTGGCTTAGTGCTGTGATCGGCGACGATCTGCTCGCGCCGGGCCGCAATCGGGGCGCCGGGACCGGTAAAGCGGACGCCTAATTCCTTGGCTGACCGCCGGGCGACGACGCACGGCACCAGGATTGCGTCGATTTCAGTCAACAGCTCGAAACAGTCGGGAAAGGCCATGGTGTCGGCGACCAACAGCCGGCAGCCGCTCTCAGACATATCGCGCACCGTGCAGTCCATGTTGGAGTGCCGACCGTTGAAAGCCGCAACCGCGCCTTTCAACACCCGCCGCCGTTGCGATTTTCGCTGCTCGGTCACACCATCCACGATTGCTTGGACATTCAGTTGCGCAATGATGACAGCGATTGGTCAACGGAGCGAGCAGGCTGGCGCGTCGCCCTTGTTTAGCAAGTGCGTCGACAAAGTGCTCGTTCCGGGGGCTTGCGTCTGCGGCAAGGGCATGGTGGGCGCGACAGGGATTGAACCTGTGACCCTTCGCGTGTGAAGCGAATGCTCTCCCGCTGAGCTACGCGCCCTAGCCAAACCGACTGCCGTCGGGAGAGGCAGCCAGAAGTGTTGGCTACTGGCCGAGGCCGGGACTGTCAAGTGATCCGCCATAGATCTGGCTGGCAGGGCCCGTTCAAGCCGCCGCCAGCCGCTCCAGCACAGTGTTGTTGCGAGTGGTCAGGTTTATGCGGTAGCCGCATGCCTGGACATCGGCGATGCAGTCGATGCGCCAGCTGCTCCGCTGCAGATGCTCGATGATGATCAGGTGTGGCCAAAGGCTGGCGGGCGCGGTGACTAGGAATGGCGGCAGCACGCGGTCTTCGTGGCCTTCCACGTCGATCTTCATGGCGTCGATGCGCTTGATCCGCGCCTCGTTGAGGACAGCCAGCAATGGCCGCACGCGCACTTGTCGGCTTGGCGCTGGCGCCGCCAGCAATTCAACGAGACCGCGCGAGCCTTCGTCGCCGCCGGTCGCGAATTGGGCCATGCCCTCGCTGTCACTGATGGCCACGGAAACGGGCAAAGCGACCAAGGTGTCTGGAACCAGCCCAAGCTGGCGGGCCTCGGCCAGGTTGAAGGCGAAGCGAGCGAGTAGCGTTGGGTCAGGGTCGATTGACAGGATGCGCGCGTTGGCGGCGGCATGCAACGCAGCGTCCAAGCTGTAAAGCCCGGCATTGGCCCCGACATCGACGAACACCGCGCTGGGCCTAGCCATGGCTTGTCTGAGGGCTGCGCGCTCGGGCCCGTCATAGTGATCCGGCCGCAGCAAGGCCTTGCGCTCGGAGACGTTGCGGTCCGGATGCAGGCGAACCCGCGAGCCCCATAGCGATACATCCACCGGCCCTGTATGCAGCCTCTTGAACGCGGCGCTCAGCAACCGCCGTGCGCCGCCGCGTCCCAGCCAGGTGCGCCGCGACAGTTCAAGCACGGCCGCTGCGGCGCGGCTTGGCGCATGTGTGCCCCATGGCGGTTGCTCTGCAGCTGCGGATGTAACTTGGGCATCAGGACTGAGCATCGCGCCTCCGGACAGCCGCGCGACGACGATCAGTAAACCCGCGCCTTCGGCTCGATGTAGGCGACCTCGTTTGACAATGTCCAGGTGTGCACCGGGCGGTAGGCGAGGCGCATGTCGCGGCGGCCATAGTCGGCCCAGGCGAGCGTGTGCTTCATCCAGGTGACGTCGTCGCGCTTGGCGAAGTCCTCGCGGGCGTGGGCGCCACGGCTTTCCTCGCGGTTCAGCGCGCACTTCACGGTGACCGCCGCCTGCGCGATCATGTTGTCATATTCCAGCGTCTCGATCAGATCGGTGTTGAAGATCATCGAGCGGTCGCTGACGGAGATATCGTCAGAGCCCTGCCAGACCTTTTCAATCTCCGCCAGGCCGCGCTCCAAGGTCGCGCCGGTTCGGAACACGGCGGCATCCTGCTGCATGGCGTGCTGCATCCGCAACCTCAGTTCCGCCGTGCGTGTACCGCCCTTGGCGTGGCGCGCCGTGTCCAGCCTGTCGAGGCCCAAATCGCCGGCATCGGTGGGCAAGTCGGCGTGCGGAGCCTTGGGGTCGACGGTTTCCAGGCAGCGCAGGCCGGCGGCGCGGCCGAACACCACCAGATCGATCAGCGAGTTGGAACCGAGTCGATTGGCGCCGTGCACCGAGACGCAGGCCGCTTCGCCGATCGCCATCAGGCCGGGCACGATCCGCTCGTGATCCGTTTGATCGCCCCACAGCACCTCGCCCCAATAGTTCGTTGGGATGCCGCCCATATTGTAATGCACCGTCGGCAGCACTGGGATCGGCTGACGCGTCAAGTCGACGCCAGCGAAAATCCGCGCCGATTCCGTAATGCCGGGCAGGCGTTCGTGCAGGATCTTCGGGTCGAGATGGTCGAGGTGAAGATAGATGTGGTCCTTGCCTTTGCCGACGCCGCGACCCTCATGGATTTCCATGGTCATTGATCGCGACACGACATCGCGCGAGGCCAGGTCCTTGGCGTGCGGCGCGTAGCGCTCCATGAAACGCTCGCCCTCGGAGTTGGTCAGATAGCCGCCCTCGCCGCGCGCCCCCTCGGTGATCAGACAGCCGGCGCCGTAGATGCCGGTGGGGTGGAACTGCACGAACTCCATGTCCTGTAGCGGCAGGCCGGCGCGCAGCACCATGGCGTTGCCGTCGCCGGTGCAGGTGTGGGCCGAGGTGCATGACAAATAGGTGCGGCCATAGCCGCCGGTCGCCATGATCGCCATCTTGGAGCGGAAGCGGTGGATCGTGCCGTCGTCGAGCTTGAGCGCGATCACGCCCCTGCAGACACCGTCCTCGTCCATGATCAGGTCGATC